>JAJZDO010000469.1 GCA_021805955.1 Acidobacteriota bacterium | reverse complement strand
GCGGGCGTGGCGGAACGACAAGCTCAGGCCTGGGGTCTACACCTGGAGGCATCGGGAGTTCTCCAGCGGGCTTCGGGGGCGGCATGGGATCGCCTTCGACCCAATCCAGTCCCGGCGGCAGTTCA
Source organism: Acidobacteriota bacterium (assembly GCA_021805955.1). Next base: position 3,062 of record JAJZDO010000469.1, on the reverse strand, counting down.
CCCTTCTAACACAGGCCGGTCTCCCTTAAAAAACATACAACCCTCGCATTGTGGACGCGAGGGTTGTATGTTTTTTAAGAAGCGATTCCAGGACAATTATGCGCTGAAGGAGGAGCCGCAGCCGCACGTGCTTTTGACGTTGGGATTCTCGAACTTGAATCCGGCAGCTTCCAGCGTTTCGACATAATCCACCACGCATCCGCTCAGATACATCAGCGAAGTGGAATCCACAAAAACCTTCAGGTCGTCGAAATTCAATACCTTGTCCATCATTCCCGACTGGTTTTCGAACGACATGGAATATTGAAAGCCGGAGCAGCCGCCACCCACCACGCCAAGGCGCAGACCTGCAGGGATCGGATCCTGGGTCGCCATGATTTCGCGCACTTTCTTGATTGCCTGGGGTGTCAGCGTTACCGGGGGAGCTTTTACGGGTTCGGCTGTTGGATTCGTCGTCATCGTTGCCATGATGGATAGTCCTCGCGTTTCTTCTATCTGTACGTATGATACTGGGAAATCCTCGGCAAAACAACCGGAAAGGGCCGCTCGATATCGATCAAAGGTACTCCCTTGTGCCGGTCAAAGACAGGCCCGCTCCAGAAAAAAATACTCTCGCGATGCAAAAACCCTCTATCGCAAGTGTCAGGTTTGGGAGTAGGATACAGGCCAAAGTGGTGATTGTGTCGGCGAGGGCTTGAATTTTCTCCTTCTTCCGCCGCGCCATCGCAGTCACGAAAGCTATGCCGATCGCGAGGTGATCCTATGAGCTACGTGTTGATAATCTGGACCGTCTGGATAGCATTGGGCGTGATCCTCCTGGGCCTCATTATTTATCGCAGCACCATCACCCGAAATGAAGAGGACCAGATCTTTCTGGATGATGGCACCGATATGCAGCATCACGAGCAGGAAGAGATTCTGCGTAGAGTCAAGCCGGTGGAAAGAATGATCCGTATTTTCGGCGGCGCGGAGGGTCTGGCGACACTGGGCCTTCTGGCGTTCTACGTGACGGATGCGCTGCGTCAGTTTTGATGCTCTCAACAAGCGAAACAGCGCGGGATCGGGCATAGCCGGTCGATAGTAGCCGATGGCGGAACGGCACAGGATGTCCCTGCCCGATCCCTACTTGATGGAGAGTTCTCCCCGGTTCCGGACGCGGCGCGGAGCTCCATCGCCAACGTACGCGTGTCTGGACACAGCGGAGCGCGATATTTTTATCCGTGATACGAACGGCATCTCACGGCGACAGAGTGAGGCAGAACTCGATGGCTTGGATTGAACGCATTTCCTGCGACGTCTGCGGTAAACAGATGGGTAGAGACGAAAAGTGGTGGATCGCCACGAATGAGTGTGTGCCTTCCGGCGACAGGAGAAGCGGGCAGCCGACTCTAAAATTGATGCCGTGGGATAATGCGCTGGCCCATAGCGCGGAGAGCAAGCACCTCTGTGGTGCGGGCTGTGCCCACACCTACATGGACCGGTGGATGGCGGGATTTCGCGCCGGCACCGAAACGTGTGTCGGCGTGCCAGTCAACTCCTGACCCCTTCCGCTGAAGTTACAGCACATGCGGCGACCTGCTTCCATCCGCCCTACTCTTCGGCGTGTTTGCTTTTCTGGCTGACGCTCAACTGCGGTGCCGGAGCAAGTGAGCTACGATACTGAAGACGACGAATCCCGCCGACACGTTGGGATCATGCGCATCGCGAGAGGACTGATAGCTTGGCATACGACGACCTGAGGAACTGGATAAAGACGCTTGATAAACTGAAAGAAATCAGATATATCAAGTATGAAGTTGATCCAATACTTGAGATGGCTGAGATCGCCGATCGCGTCTCCAAATCGGCGCCTCCAGCCTGCGCCGCCGGTGGCCCCGCCCTGATGTTTGAGAATGTCAAAGGCTATCCCGGTGCCAAAGTTTTGATGAACCAATTCGGCAGCGAGCGCCGCATGTGCCTGGCACTCGGCGTCGATTCGCTCAACGAAGTGGCCGATCGCATCCGCGAGCTGATGTATCTCCGCTCTCCCGAGGGCTTTCTCGACAAGATCCGGATGCTCCCCATGCTCGCCGAGATGGGAAAATTCTTCCCCAAGCTTGTCTCCGCGAAAGATGCGCCCTGCAAGCAAGTCATCCTGCGCGAGGGATTCAGCGTCCTCGACTTTCCCATCCTGCAATGCTGGCCCCAGGATGGCGGCCGCTTCATTACGCTGCCGTGCGTCATCACGCGCGATCCGCGCAGCCCGGCAGGCAAGCGCAACGTCGGCATGTACCGCATGCAGGTCTATGACGGCCAGACCACGGGGATGCATTGGCAGCGCCAGAAGGTCGCCGCCGAACATTATCGCGAACGCCTGCGCCAGTCCGCCGAGGCCAGTTCTGACGATGCAGCATCCGCCCGCGTAGCGCGCATGGCGGAAACCGGTGGCGGCGCAATGCTTCCGCCCAATATGACGGAGGGTGCCCCATTCAAGCCGGCTTTTGGCTTGAGTGGGATAGAAGAACTGCCAGCCGCCGGAAACGTCACTGTGCGGACAAAATCTTCAGCGGAAATTTTAGAAGTAGCTGTCGCCATCGGCACCGATCCCGCGACCACATTTTCCGCCATCGTGCCCGCGCCGCCGGAAGTCGAGGAGTTCATCATCGCCGGCTTCCTCCGCCAAAAGCCCGTCGAGCTGGTCCAGTGCGAGACCGTCGATCTCCAGGTGCCCGCCTCCTCCGAGATTGTCCTCGAAGGCTACGTCCGCATCGACGAGCTGCGCTCCGAGGGTCCCTTCGGCGACCACACCGGCTTCTACACCCTGCCCGACGACTATCCGGTCTTCCACATCACCTGCATCACCCATCGCCGCGACCCCATCTACGCGACCACCATCGTCGGCAAGCCGCCCATGGAAGATGCCTGGATGGGCAAGGCCGTCGAGCGCATTTTTCTGCCGCTCATGCAGCTCACCATCCCGGAAATTGTCGACATCAATCTGCCCGTCGAGGCGGTCTTTCACAACCTGATGATCGTCTCCATTCGCAAAAGCTATCCCGGCCACGCGCGCAAAGTCATGAACG
>JAJZDO010000710.1 GCA_021805955.1 Acidobacteriota bacterium | reverse complement strand
CATCCACGTCGGGCAACATGTTGACTCGTTGCTGGTTTTCAAAGATGGCGATGCTGGTGAACAGCTTGGGTTTGGAGCGGAGACCAAAACGGGCGACGATGACCCGCGGGCGGGCGCGGCGCAAAGCTTCTGCCGTCGCCCACTCGACAAACGCATTGGAGAAGATGAGAGCGCCGTTTCCACTGAGAAACAGATTGACAAGAAAGTTGCGCAGTTGCGGCTCTGCTGCGAACTCTGTGGGTAACCATGGTTCCCAATCTCGCTGACGGAGCGCGGCGAAGGTTTGATCTGTAGCCTCGATGTTCTTGGGGACAGTGTTCACCTCGGCGAGGAACTTGTCCCGAAAAGGCTTGAGCATCGCATAGCTCAAGGATGAGGCGGTCTGTTGCGCTGCCGCGGACTGATACCGATTCATTTCTTCATCTGCGTCAATCAGCCACAGGTCAAAGTTTTCGCGGACTTGTTGGCGTGCCAGTACTGTGGCGATGCTGGGTTGGTTGGAGTTACCCTGGAGGAGTAGCTCGCTTATCTTGCGAGAATCGCCTTCGATCTTCAACACTTGAGCGCGCCGGTTCCACGGCTGCCATGCTTCCATTGGCTCAACAGGCAGGGTTGCGGGCAGCACCACAAGAATGAGTCGTGTTTGTTTGGCGGGCGCAGCAGTTGTGTCGCGCGCTTCCGCGTTCACCCGTTCAAAGAGGATTTGCACTTGTTGGCGCCACTCCGCATAGTACTCTGATCGCGCCAGCATCGAGGCGTTCTCCATCGTGTCTCCGGATTGGGAGAAGTTCCAGTGCTCGACGCCCATCTTGGTTTCAAGCGACTTCAATGGCTGGGTCAGCGCAGACAGCGCGGAAGGCTGGAAAGACGCAAGCCCGTTAAGAAAGTTCGTCAACTGATTCCTTTCAAACGGAAACAGCGATTCCCATCCAGCCAACTGCTGGTTGAGCGTGGGACGCATTGTAATTGGAAGGCGCTCGATCAACGCGCGATAATCTGCCATCTGGCCCGCATCCATCTGCGGGTTCACGACTCCGTCGTTTGTGCGGACCTGATTCATAGCAATAATCCCGGTATTGGCTTGCCGGGCAAGTCAAGATTTTTCAAAGCGAAGAGTCGCGCAACGGTGGGACATACATCTGTTTGTTCGATGGGATTCTCCAGTATCTGCGCCTTGCGCACGGCATCTCCCAGGCACATCATCCACGTAACGCGGGTGGATGCTGTGTTTTGCCGATGGTTGAAGAAACCATTCGTGTTCGATCCATCCAGATCGCGACCGAATTCAGGCAGAACAAAAAGTGTTGTCTTGTCCTTGTAGGCGGGCAGCGATTGCAGTTGATTCCAAAGCTCATAAACTAACCTGTCTACGGTGCGGATGCCGGCCATGTGCAGCGAGTAGGAACCGAAATGTGCGACTTCCATATCTGAGAAGGTGATGGTGAGCAGCGACGGGGCAAAGCGCCGCATGACTTCAGTTGCTACCAGATAAGTGAATTCATCTCCAGTTACGGGTGCATTGGTGCGTACCAGGTTTTCAATCGCCTGCTGCATCGTACCTAGCATGATTGGATTCAGCGAAGAGTCGGCTCCTGAGACGGACCAGCCGAGACCATCGTAGTTATCTCGATTGAGCATGGACTCGATCTCTGGCTGCATCGTGGAACGGTCAGTGCTATGGACGGCGCGTCCCTCGGCTGCGGCATGGACCACTGCGTTAATCAGCAGTTGCTTGGGGAAGATCACGTTGGCGCCGTAGGCTGGGCCAAAGTCACGCACAGAACTGGCGCCAATCTTGCTGGTCAGCGCTTTGTTGCTGGAAATAACCCAGGTCTGATCCTGGCGAAGTCCCATCTGCTTGCGCAGATACTCGGAAAGCGTCGGGCTTTGAGGCCGTGTCTTACCCCAGTCATCCACGCGTTGCCAGTTTCCTGTCAGGATGCTGGAAATCGTGTTGTAGTGCGAGGTTACACCGGCATTGCTGACAAAAGGATAGAAGGAGCTTTGCGGGAGCAGGTCGCGGTAGAGGTGCGGAATATTGTGGATGCCCGTTTCAGAAAAGGTGTCTTCGCGGCGGATCCCACCGCAGGTTACGATGACAATCTTCCTCCCGGCTTCCGTGCTGGATTCCCCGGTAAAGGCCCCAAGACGTGCCGCTGCCCACTGGTCCACCAGCAAAGCGGAGGCAGCCTTGAGAAGATTGCGGCGAGTCTCGTCCATGACTTTTCAATACCTCGGATTGCGCGCATTCACCAGCAACGGCTTGATCTGCGGAAACGTTGGTCAGGATATGAAGTAGTTCCGGCTATCAAAGAAATTTCTGTTGCGTCTTAACGCGAAAGATATCAATTTAGGTTCAATCTGCCCCGTATCCTGGCGGGCGTTTGAAGTATACCTGATTGGGAGTAAGCGCTTTCAACCCGATCCTCTTCTCGATATCAAGCCGAAGCAGTCTGCGCTTCACGTTGTCCACTCAAGCATGCTCCTGCAGAACCAACACCGACTCCACCAAGCCATCCATCTGCTGCCGCTGCTCGCTCGGAAAACGAACCCCGCTGACCGATACCAGCACACGAACATGCTCCATCAGGTTCCAGCAAAGCATCCAGGCAAGGAAATTCCCTGGTACGCGGCGTATGCTTTCAACTACATCAGCCGGTATTACAAGGACGTGGACTACAGCAAGCTGAAGCGTGGCGAGGCGGAGTATCAGCAGTTCCTGCAGGAGTTGCGGAAGGCCGATCCCGAAGCCTTCGCGACCGCGCAACCGCAGCGCGCACAAAAGTGATCGGCGACGTCAAAGTTTCCCAGTGGTTGATCCTGCGCGGATGGCGCTATACTTCAGCGCAATGAGGCGGTACAGATGCAGCGAGTGCAAAAGACGGGCGGCAGCAATGCGACGGAGATTGTCTATTTCCGTGGTCATCCTGTTGCACTGCTGAACCCATCGAGCGGCGCGTGGACGGACCTGATCTGGGCGGGCGACAGCCTGCTGACGGAACTGGGTCAGTCAACGACCTATCGGCTGCTGGATCATGAGGGTTCTCTGGCCCTGGCCACCGACGGATCGGGCAACGTGCTGGGCGCGAATGTCCTCACGCCCTATGGGCAGAACATGAACGAGCAACTGAGCGATGCATACACGTGGGCAGGGCTGTTTCAGGATACGGAGTACTCCGGCCACGCAGTCC
>JAJZDO010000517.1 GCA_021805955.1 Acidobacteriota bacterium | reverse complement strand
CTGCGCACGCACTTGGACGATACACTCCAATTCTTTCTTCCTGCGAAAAAGCGATCAAAAATAAGAGCGGGAAAGTTTCTCCGGTCTGCTATGCTTGCGTTCGTTGTTTCTTCCAGAGGGAAAGACCAGTGAAGCGGAACCATTCTTTTCGAGCGGCCGTTGCGGTGCTGACATTTGCGTCATCTGTGACGCTGGGAGCATTTGCGCAGAAACATCACACAAAAGCAAAGAGCACGGCCGCCACAGAGGCCGCTCCAGCCACAGCAGAAGTACAGCCTGCGCAGGAGGCAATCGACCTGGGCATGTACCAGCGCATTATGGACGAGGGCTTCAACCGCTCGCATGTGATGGACTACGCCAGCGCTCTGGATGACGATATTGGGCCAAGACTCACTGGCTCCCCGAACATGGCAAAGGCGAATGAATGGACCAAGAACCAACTGACTGCGATGGGATGCGTGAATGCGCACCTGGAGTCGTGGGGAGACTTTGGCATGGGCTGGCAGCAGTTGAATACCTGGGTGCGCATGGTTTCGCCCGACACGGCGGTCTTTATCGCGCAGGCCACGCCGTGGTCTCCCGGGACAAATGGTCCGGTGACAGGCAGCGTCGTGCACGTCAGTGTTCAGGAGGAAAAAGACCTCGACCAATATAAGGGCAAGCTGGCGGGCAAGATTGTTCTGCTGGGCGACATGCGCCCGGTACCGCCTGTGGACAAACCTCTGTGGACGCGCTATACGGACGCGGAACTGGAGGCGATGGCCAGCTATCCCCGAGCAGAAGGCGGTATGCCTCCAAATCTGAAGAAGCGGCTGCAAACCTATCTCAAGCGGCGCGAGCTGATGGGCAAATTGATGCAGTTTCTGGCCGACGAACACGTCGCCGCGATCATCCTCCCCAGTCGCGATGGTGCGAATGGCGGCGGCTCGGGCGGTACGTTTTTCGACGACAACGGCACCTGGCTCGGCCCTGAACCCTACAAGGCTGACCATCGCATGAAGATCCCAGTTGTGGTGATGGCGATTGAGAACTACGGACGCATGGCTCGCCTGCTGGAAGCCAACGTTCCCGTGACCGTGCAGATGAATGTGGAGACCAAGTTCACCGGCGATAACGAGCAGGGCTACGACACCATCGCGGAAATTCCCGGCACGGACCCACAGTTGAAAGACCAGGTGGTGATGGTGGGCGGACATCTGGACAGCTGGATCGCCGGAACCGGTGCCACCGACAACGGCGCGGGAACGGTGGTTGCGATGGAAGTGATGCGCATCTTGAACGCGTTGCATGTCCATCCGCGTCGCACCATCCGCGTCGCGCTCTGGAGTGGCGAGGAACAGGGTATTTACGGTTCGCGCGGCTATGTGAAGAACCATTTTGGCAGCTTCCCGCTTTCCACCGCACCGGACCAGATGAAGCTGCCGGAGTGGCTGCGCAAGCCCGCCGGCCCGCTGACTATTCTGCCGGAGCAGAAGCTGGTCTCCGGATATTTCAACGTGGACAACGGCTCGGGCAAGATTCGCGGCGTGTACCTGCAGGAAAACGCTGCGGTCGCGCCGATCTTCGCCGCATGGATCGCCCCGCTGAAGAGCCTGGGCGTCACCACGCTGACGTTGCGCAACACCGGCGGCACAGACCACCTATCGTTCGATGCCGTGGGGATTCCTGGCTTCCAGTTCATCCAGGACCCGCTGGATTATGAAACGCGCACGCATCACTCGAACATGGACGTGTATGAGGAGCTGTCACCCAGTGACCTGAAGCAAGCCGCAGTGGTGGAGGCGATCTTTGTGTACAACACGGCCATGCGCGACCAAATGCTGCCGCGCAAACCGCTGCCGACGCCGAAGCCGATGTTCGACTTCAGCCTGCCGAAGCCGCTGCCGGAAGTCTTTCCCGACGCGGTGGCGCAACCAACGCCGACACCGGAAAAGAAATAGCTGGGCGTGCGTTGAAAACTGAAGGGCCGCTGGAGATTTCTTGCGGCCTTTCTGTTTTCAATGCGGATCCCAACGTGGCAAATTGGCGAACGATGGGTATGCCTGGCGGTGATTCTGCATCCAGGCCGGGACAAATGGGCAATTCCTATGGCGACCGAAGAAATTCTTTACCGTAGGTTTTAGTAGCGCGATACGTCTGACTGCCCGAAGAAACTGCGCCTGGCTTGCAACCGCATCCTTGCTGTCGGGTTCAGGACGATCGCGATCCTACTCTTTTGTGCTGTGATATCGTTTGCGGATACCTTAAGAGAGGCATTCCGGCCTGTCAGGTCGATCCGCCATGGGGGCGTCGGACAAACGATGGCAATGGCGAGCGCAGAAAACCCGAGTCAGCTTGTGGTCGAGTCCGCGCCGGGCAGCAAAACTGCCTTGCCCATGGTGATTACTCTCTTCTTCCTGTGGGGCTTCATCACCTGCCTCAACGACATCCTCATCCCCCACCTGAAGCACCTCTTCACCCTGAATTATGCCGAGGTCATGCTGGTGCAGACCTTCTTCTTCACCGGCTACTTCATCTTCGCGCTTCCCTCCGGTAAGGTGATTGACTGGATCGGCTATAAGTGGACGATGGTGGCGGGCCTGTTGGTCATGGCGGTTGGGGCGTTGTGCTTCCTTCCGGCTGCGGTGGCCCCATCGTTTCCAATGTTTCTGATGGCGCTCGGAATCGTGGCCGCCGGGATGACCTTGCTGCAGGTTGCCGCCAACCCGTATGTGATCGTTCTGGGACCTCCAGAGACCGCCTCCAGCCGCTTGAACCTGGCGCAAGCCTTCAACTCGCTGGGAACCACAGTTGCGCCTTACGTTGGCAGCCTGTTCATTCTCGCAACCGTTCCTCTCGCTGCTTCCCAGTTGAAACTGCTTTCACCCGCCGCGCTGCACGCGTACCGAGTCGGCGAGGCATCGGTGGTCAAGCTTCCCTACACCTTGATCGCCATCATCCTTGTCTCTTTTGCAGTCGCGATGGCGCTCTACAAACTACCCAAGATTGGCACACACGAGGAAAACGCGGCGACGGGCACGCCACTCCCCAGCATCTGGAGACAGCGCCACCTGGTCCTCGGGGTAATCGCAATTTTTGTCTATGTCGGCGCGGAAGTTTCGATTGGAAGTTTTCTCATCAACTATTTGAACCAGCCGGATATCGGCAACATGCCGCAGAAGGCAGCCGCCTTATATGTCGCGTTTTATTGGG
>JAJZDO010000687.1 GCA_021805955.1 Acidobacteriota bacterium | reverse complement strand
GCATAGTCGATCACTTCACGAATCTGGTCCTGCGTGTAGTAGAGACCGTCCGAGCCTTTTTCCTGCAACAGGGGAAACTTCTTGCTTTCGACGCGGAAACCCTGGTCGTCCGATAAATGCCAGTGGAAGACATTCAGCTTGACGGCCTCCATGCCATCCAGGTTGCGCTCGATGACGGGGATGGGAATAAAGTGGCGGCTGACATCGATCATCAGGCCCCGCCACGGAAAGCGAGGCTGGTCGTCGATCGTGACTACGGGAACGCTGAAGCCCTGCGGCGTCGTCCGCACCAGTTGCAGAAAAGTTTGCAGACCATGCAGCACGCCCAGTGGGTTCGCGGCATTCAGCCGCACTTGCGTGGGAGTAACTTCCAGGTGATAGGACTCATCCTCTCCCAATTGCTGCACCGGATCGCTGGACCCGGCGGTCTGGATGATAAAATCCGGTTGGTTGAACTGCGCTCGGCGCCATAGCGGAATGCCTGTTTCGCGCGAAAGTGTATCCAGAAAGCGCTGACGCGCGCGCTCCAGGCGCGGCTCCGTATTGCCTTGCAGCGCAATGCCGAAATTTCCATCGATCATGAATTGACCTTGGCCCTGCACAGCGTGCGCGGGAAGCGGCATGATCGGTAACTCGGCGGCCGTTTGCGCACGACTTTCGTGGGGAAGGGCGAGAAGGCAACAGGCAAGAAAAAGAAGACATCCGGAGCGCGCGGAATTAAGTTGTATCATGACAACACCTCGAAGCAACTGCCGTAGGTTGAGACTCGCGTAACCAACATATCATTGCGTTCCCATGGTTGTGGCTCACATGCTGTTGGTTGCGATATCAGGGTCAATCCGGCCATGGCTACGCTGGAGACATGGCCAGAATCGGAAGCGCAGTTTCCAGCGAAAGCAAGAGACCGGGCGAATAACTTTCCGCGATCGATCCATGAAATCAATGGCTCGTCAAAACAGAAGATTCAGAGACGGAATGCGCCCCTGAATCTTCTGTCGTACATTCCGCGTTTAGGACAGTGCGCATCGCAAAAGGCTTTCTAGAATGTGAAGGCCCCTTGAAATGTGATCTGTCGTGGCGTTGCGCGTTCGAGCGAACTGAAAACGCCCAGTTGGGAAGTGTATTGGTTACCGCCCGGCACCGAGATGTTTCCGCTCGGCGGCAGGAATTCAGGGTGATTGAGCAGATTCGATATCTGAGTTGTAAAGTGGAAATTTACGCGATGGGTAATAGGAATAACTTTCAAAATTCCCAGGTGCGTCACGTATAAATGCTGGCTCTCAAGACTGTTCGGCTTCGCATTGCCGAAGGTACCATTCTGAGGAACCGCGAATGCGGCATCGTTGAATGCATCCAGGGTTCCTTTTCCGTTCGGGAAGGAATACGGGTTGCCTACTAGATCGGGTAGCCCGCCAAAGGTTCCTGTGTTCGACGGGTCGGATCCGGAATACAACGGCGAATACCAGATTCCAGAACCCAGATAGGTGAGAGAGGTAAGCACCCAGCCACCCGCTACTTTCTCGACCAACGGCGAAGGAGTCGACAAATATCGTTGTCCTGTGCCGAAAGGTAAAGTCCAGGATGCGGTGATGGACGCGTAGTGTCGCATGGTTGGTCCATCATTTTCCCAACCGTGACCGAGCACATTGTAAGGGTTCTCGGTATCCAGGTAGTTTTCGACGCTTCGCTGGAAACTGTAGTTTGCATCGAAGGTCAGATTGCCCGCGCGCCGCATGGCTTCGAACTGAAGGCTATCGAATTGGGCGCCTCCATTGTAGTAAGTCTGGTATGCCTGGAAGAACTGTGGATAGGGCAATTCGCTCGAAGTAAACGGCGTCGTGCTCGGATGAGGCAGGTCTATGTTGACCAAATAGTTCAGCCCCGAACTCCGGGAGCCCACGTAGGAAGCACGCAGGCCAATGTTGCTGATCTGCCTTTCATAACTGGCGCTAAACTGCTGAATCCTTCCCAGGCTGGACTGTCTGGGATACCCGTACACAGTCTGGCTGGGAACGGAGGCGAACGAGGTGCTCGCCGGGTAGGGATCGGGAAATTGAAACAGTGGTGCTTGCCCTGTGTTCACCACGTTGAGATAGTTTTGACTGATGGAAAATGGCCCGGTCGAGCCTAGCTGTGGATTGATCAGCTCGAAAGGGTTGTAACTGCCCTGGCCGTTGGGTCCAATATCTCCATCCAGGCGCGCGGTATAGATTCCATAACCGCCGCGAATCACGGAGTTTTCGCTGAGCCGGTAGGCGGCACCAATACGCGGGGCGAAGTTCGTTTTGTCGCTGATGGCCTGCACCGCTCCGGCAACGACGGTGATATTGGAAGGATACAGCGGGCTGACCTTGGAGACTGCCGCTGGATCGACGATCACATCGCCCGTAGCTGGGTCAAAGTTGTACATCAGGTGGTCGGGAGAGTAGGGCGTTCCGTAGTAGTCCCACCGAAGCCCGTAGTTGAGCGTCAGCCGCTTGCTTACCTGATAGTCGTCTTGGGCGAAAATACCCATGTCGCCAACATACTGGTAGCGGGTCGGCAGTGGGGTTGTACGTGCGCTCGACTGTGGGATACCGAGCAGGAAATCCGCATACGCGTTGCCCGTCGTCGACGAATTGCTGGTAATAGACCCATCGAAGTTGAACGTGCCGTAATCGTTCACAAAGCCATAGCCGTTCTTGTAACGCTGGACAAGGAAACCGAATTTCCAGACATGGCGTCCAACCTGCCAATCCGCGGAATCTGTCACAGTGACCAGCCGGTCATCCATCTTCAGTCCGCCGGGAACGTCGGCGATTCCCTGCAAGCCGCTAATGTTGATTGTGGGAAGTCCTTGGCCTGTCGAGTCGCTTGGGTTAGCCCCTTGCAAGCCCACGGCTGTAAGTACGGCAGCGCCGTTCGGCGGTGTCTGGCCCCTTTCCGATTGACCGTCATCCATGTAGTCGTATTCCAAGCCGAGCCTGAAGTTGTTGTCCAGGTGCGGAGAAAAAATGTGAGTATCGCCCATCGCCCACTGCTGCTGCTTGCGCACGCGCGTCCAGACGGACGACGGAACACCATCGTTCAGCACATATGGAGTAATTCGATCCAGCCATCTGACAAACACCGTATTATTCTTTGTGAGGTTGTAGTCGACGCGCCCCATGGGCCAGTCTCCCTTGTACAAATCGCTGTTTGTCAGATGGGTGGATCG
>JAJZDO010000261.1 GCA_021805955.1 Acidobacteriota bacterium | reverse complement strand
ATCCAGAAAATTATGGCAGCGTATACGCAGCCAAAGACCTTCTGGATTCTTCGTCGTGTTGCTCCTCAGAATGACGTTCATTTTATAACGCAAGGAAATTGAAGATGCACACAACGGAAGAGCAGAAAAAGAGCGCCAGCAATATCGATCAGGAATTTGTAACTGACATTGTTGCAAAGGCACTGCAAGCAGGCGCCAGTGATGCGGAAGCCGTATTTGCCGAGGGTGATGAGTTTGAAACGCTCGTCCGGCTGGGCCAGGTGGAGCAGTTGAAGGAAGCCGGTTCACGCGCGTTGGGCTTGCGCGTGTTTCAGGGCAACCGCACCGCTTCTACTTCCACCAGCGACCTGTCGAACGAAGGCATCGAACATCTGGTTTCCGGGGCCATGACGCTGGTGCAGGTGACATCCGAAGACCCTTTTGCGGGACTGCCGGAGCCGGAGGAATTCGGCAAGCTGGCGGGCGATCTCGACCTTTATTACGACGACGTATATTCACTGCCTGCGGCGGAGCGAATTGAATATGCGCGGCGCACGGAAGCTGCGGCGATGGCTGCAGACGCACGCATTCAAAATTCCGGCGGGGGAAGTTTTGATGCTGCAACCGGGCGCAAAATATTGGTGAATTCGCGCGGGTTTGTCGGCGAGGCCAGGCGCTCGTCCTGCTCGATCGCGGCGCAGCCGATTGCACTCTCTCCAGATGGAGGGATGCAGCGCGATTATTGGTATTCCAGCCAGCGGTCGCTGGCGCTGCTGGATTCGCCGGAGTCGGTGGGACTGGAAGCGGCGCGGCGAACGGTGCGAAAACTGGGGGCAAGAAAAGTTCCCACGCAGCGGGTGCCGCTGGTATTTGCGCCGGAGGTTGCGAGTTCGATTCTGGGAGCAATCATCGGGGCGATCAATGGAAATGCGGTCTACCGAAGCTCCTCGTTTCTCGCGGGGAAACTGGGCGAAACGGTGGCGGGCAGCAACCTGACGATCATTGACGATGGCACCACGCGCGGCGGATTCGGCAGCGCACCTTTTGACGGAGAGGGGTTGCCGACGCGACGCAAAACGGTGCTCGACAAGGGCGTGTTGACCAGCTATCTGCTGAACACCTATACGGCGCGCAAGCTGGGTCTGCGTTCGACCGGAAATGCTTCGCGCGGGCTGGCTGGCAGTCCGGGAATCAGTTGCGGGAATTTTTATCTTGAGCCAGGGGAGAAGACGCCGGAGGAGATTATTGCTGCGATTCCCAATGGTTTATACGTGACGGACTTGATTGGACACGGCGTCAATATCGTGACCGGCGATTACTCGCATGGGGCTTCCGGACTATGGATTGAAAACGGAGAACTCGCGTATCCGGTGGAAGAAATTACTGTGGCGGGCAATCTGAAGGAGATGCTGCACAACATTTCCAGCATTGGGAACGACTTGATTTTTCGCAGCGCTGTGGCGTGTCCGACGATCGTGATTGAAGGGATGACCATCGCTGGCGAGTAGACGAAAGTTTCGGTCCCACCGTAGCCGGTCGCACGGCGACAACGCGGCGAGGATGGTGCATCCGGCGATCACCCTCTGGATTCTTCGCTCCGCTCAGAACGACTCATCTCATTTTCGAGACCGAGCATCGATAAATCCGCTACTGTGCAGATTCAGGCGGCGGCGTCTTCATCGCTGGGCATAATTTCTGAGTCCACGACGCGAGCCAGATGGACGCCAAACCAGCGTTGATCGTCGTACCAACTTTGCTCCAGAACATAGCCACTTTTCTGCAGTATCTCTTCGATTTGTTCCGGCCTGAATTTGTAACTGTTCTCGGTATGGATGGACTCCCCGCGCTTGAATCCAAAGTTGCGATGCAGCAATTCGACATGCACCATTTGATTGCGCTTGCTGTCCAGGTGCATCTCGATGCGGCTCTTCGAAGCATTCCAGATGGCGCGATGTTCAAATGCATCGAGCGCAAAATTCGCTCGCAGTTCGCGATTCAAGCGAGCCAGAATGTTTTTATTGAAATCGGCGGTAACGCCGGCGCGGTCATTGTAGGCCGCCAGCAGCGGCGCGACGTCCTTCACCATGTCAGTACCAAGCAGCAACGCGTCTCCAGGTTGCAGTTGAGTACGCAACCAACCTAGCAGATCCACCGCATCCTCGGGATCGAAATTTCCAATGCTGGAGCCGATGTAGAGGGCCAATCTGCGGCCGACGGCCGGAAGGCGCAACACTCGCTCATGGGTAAATTCAAAGCAGATCGGTTGTACGTCGACCTGTGGCAGAGCGGCATGAACATTGCGCGTGGCCAGTTCCAGCGCAGATTTCGATACGTCGACGGGAAGATAGACAGTGTCGCATTGGCGAGCGATCACGGCCCGCAACAACGTTAACGTTTTGCTGGCGCTCCCTGCACCTAATTCCACTACGCACAACGGTTGCTCGACGAGGCCAACGGCAGCGGTCACAATATCGGCGGCATGATGGAAAAAAATAGACTGCTCCAGCGAGGTGAGATAGTACTCAGGAAGCCGCGTAATTTCCTCAAAAAGCCGAGAGCCGGCGGCGTCGTAAAACAGCCAGGCGGGAAGAAATTTCTGTTTTGCAGACAAGCCTTCGACGGCAACACGCGCCACGCCGAGGCTTTCTTGTGGAGGCTCGCCAGGGCTGGTGATCGATGGGCTCGGAACGCCATCGAGGAGAGAAGAAAAGTTCACGCAGCCCCTCCATCCGCAGCCAAACGAATGCCGGAGAATTGCCAGCGCGTGGCTGGGGCGAAGAAGTTTCGGTAACTGGCGCGAATGTGAGAGGCGGGAGTTGTCACCGATCCTCCGCGCAAGACAAATTGGTTGCACATAAATTTTCCGTTATATTCGCCGAGCGCGCCGGGGGCAGCTTTGTATCCGGGATAGGCAACGTAGGGGCTGCGCGTCCACTCCCAAACATCGCCGAAGAGTTGCGCGGGCTGGTGCGGGTTGGAGTCGTTGGGCAGCGCTTGCGGATGCAGCGTGCCACCTTCAAGCAGGTTTCCTGTGATGGGGACGTTATGGGCGGCAATTTCCCATTCAAATTCCGAGGGCAGTCGACAACCGGCCCAGTGGGCATAGGCATCGGCCTCGTAATAGCTTAGGTGACAGACCGGGGTCGAACGCAGGTCGTGGAGCGATTCCTGGCCATGCAATGTGAATACTTGCCAGTTGCCGGAAGAATTCTGTTTCC
>JAJZDO010000766.1 GCA_021805955.1 Acidobacteriota bacterium | reverse complement strand
GCCGCCGCCAAAATCATATTCGCCGTTCGGACTGATTCCGAAGTACGTTGTGTCCCGGTTCAGGCGAATCTCACCGCCAAACCTCCATGCATGGCGCGCCGTGGTAAAGGAAAAGTTCTGTTGTGCCTGAAACAAGTTGCCAAATGCCGACATCACCGATCCAGCAGCCGAATTGAACGCCTCAAAGGACCCATCGGTGAATTTCAAGGCCGGGTCTGTCCGATTGGGTGTGGGAAAAGACGGAGTGCTCCGCGTGGCGCTGACTGAGGACTCGCTCGTAAAGCGGGGCGATATCGTGCGCGTGAAGTCGATGTCCAGGTTCTTCTGGTGATTGATATATTGCACTCCAAACGAGGGGTCGATTGCCGTCTGGTCGGGATTGGTGGTTGGCCCGGACAGATTGTCAAGATTGAAGCGCACGAGGAGACTGTTGCTTGCGGAAAAGTTCTGGTCCAGCCGGAGGGAGAACTGGTCCGCATTGGTGGCAACGTCGGATGGCGTCGCGTAAGTATGGATTCCGTAGGCGCCGGTGGGCAGGTTGGGCAGTGGATATCGCGCCAGGACCTTTGCGATCGCGGGATCGACCGGCACGACCAGCGTATCGCCAGGATAGGCGGTGGTGTCGAACCCCTTGCGCTCCTGCGCGGTCGGCACAGGAAAGACCTGTGTAGTCCCCAGCAACTGGCGAAAGCCTTGATACTGGCCGAAGTAAAATGTCTTTCCCCGCCCGTCATACACGCCGGGTATACGCACCGGGCCGCCATTGGTAAATCCAAACTCGTTGCGGCGAAATGGCGGAATCCGCTGGGGAAATGCAGGGGTGGCATGGTCGAAGTAGTTGCGTGCATCGAAGACGGAGTTTCTGACAAACTCAAAAAGCGACCCATGAAATCCGCCGCTGCCGGAACGCGTAATGATGTCGGTAAACCCCGCAGCGCCACGCCCTACCTCTGCCGGCATCCAGCCGGAGATCGATCGAATCTCCTGTACCGCATCCACGTTGAAGTTGGAAAAAGTCGAGCCGCCCATCTCGGGATCGCTGATGTCGGCTCCATCCATGGCAAACAGGGCCTCCACGCCGCGCTGGCCATTGACGGCGAACTGCTGTGTGAAATTGGTGGCGCCGTTGGTGTCTGTCATGGTACCGGCGGCCAACAACAGCAACTGGCTAAAATCCCGCCCGTTGAGGGGCAGCTGGCTCACCGCCTGACTCGATAGCTCCTCACCTCCGGAACCTTTACGCTCGCCGGTCAATACAGCTACAGAGAGGCTTTGCTGACCGGACAGCGTGATGGCCGCTGCCGCCGCACCATTCGTTATCAGAATCGGCTGCGCGTATTCGATCTTGCGATGATTTTCTTCGACGTAGAGCCGATACGACCCGGGCTTGACGCCGCCCATGCTGAAATGTCCGGCCTTGTCTGTGGTTGCATGGATGTTTCCATTCTTCCCTGACAGATGTACCGTCACTCCAGGTATGGCAGCCCCTGCCGGGTCGCGCAACACTCCGCGCCAACCGGGAAGCGCAGCATTCTGCGCGAACATACCCGCGGACAACAGAAGAGGGGCTACAATCGCCAGACACCAGCGGCTTTTTGACATTGTCACGGATTACCAGCCGTAGGGAGTTCGGGCAAATGAGCCGAGGGGACAAGTTTAATCTCGAAAAGCTTCGGCCACAGTTTCCCGGTCACGAAAATTCGATTGTGTTTCGCGTCATAAGCGATCCCGTTCAGCACTGCGTCGCTGTTTTGCCTCTCAGCCGCAGGGAGTAGTCCGGCGAGATCGACCCACGCGATCACCTTTCCCGTGGCTGGTGAAATCCTGGCAATCCTGTTCGTTTGCCAGACGTTCGCATAGATTTCTCCGTGGATATATTCCAGTTCGTTCAAGTTCAAGACCGGCTTGCCCTGGTCTGTGACGGCTATCTTTCCTATCTGCTGGAACCTCACTGGATCGAGCAAACGAAGGACGGAGGTTCCATCGCTCAGAATCAAGTGCTTGCTGTCGTGGGTCAATCCCCAGCCCTCGCCATCGTAGATAAATGTCTTGAGTACGCGAAAACTGAAGCGGTCGTACACAAATCCGGTATGGGATTGCCATGTCAGCTCGATCAGATTGTTACCCCAGTCCGTCAGCCCCTCGCCAAAGTAATTCTCTGGAAGATCGTGCTCCTGCAGGACCCGCCCCTTTGCCAGGTCTACCATCCGTATCGAGGACCGGCCGTTCAGACCTGTTCCTTCATAAAGCATCCCGTCCATGTACACCAGTCCTTGGGTAAATGCCGATGCATCGTGCGGGTAGGTATGCACGATCCGATAGCCCTCAACCGGTGTAGCATGGCCCGCGCCGGCAGCGAGTTCCGGACACCACAAAAGCAATAGCAGCAGGCAAAGAAAGAATCGCGATCGTAGAATTGCATCGGCAAGAATCTGAGACACGGCCGAAGGAAAGCCGGATTGCTGGCGCATCCTTCCAAAATACCGCATGGTTGCAATTCCCATGCAACCAAACGTCCATGTTGCGGATCATCTGTCGCAATTGGTTTGTCGTCCTGAGCGGAGCGAAGGCCCCGCGATATTCCACACATCAAGCATCTTTCATGTCGAGCGAGGACGCCGCGGAATCGACGGCGATGCCGCGGCAATCCCCACCGCTTAAAATAGACGTATATGGACTTTGAGCTTGTCAGCGACTACCAGCCGCGCGGCGACCAGGGCCGCGCCATCGACGAACTGGTGCGCGGCATCGTGGGCGGCGAAAAGCATCAGGTTCTTCTCGGCGTCACCGGCTCCGGCAAGACCTTCACCGTCGCCAAGGTCATCGAGCAGTTGAACCGGCCCGCGCTGATTCTGGCGCACAACAAAACCCTGGCCGCGCAGCTTTTTCATGAGTTCAAACAATTCTTTCCGCACAACGCCGTCGAATACTTCGTCTCCTATTACGACTACTACCAGCCGGAAGCCTACATTCCGTCGAGCGATCTTTACATTGAAAAAGAATCCACGATCAACGAGCAGCTCGACCAGCTACGACTCTCCGCCACGCGGTCGCTCTTCGAGCGGCGGGATGTCATCATCGTCTCCTCGGTAAGCTGCATCTACGGCCTGGGCTCGCCGGAGGCATATTACGGCATGTTGATGCTGCTCGAACGCGGCCAGAAGATCCGCCGCGAGGACATCACGCGCAGGCTGGTA
>JAJZDO010000411.1 GCA_021805955.1 Acidobacteriota bacterium | reverse complement strand
CATAATGACGGTGTCGCATTCCAGCAGCGACTCGCTGCCCTCGTGAAATGCAGGATTGAATCGTCCGCTCTCATCGAAGACCCTTTTCGTTTTCAGCACTTCGAGCGCGGAGACTCTGCCGTTTTCGCCAAGGATGCGGCTGGGACCGAAGCCCGGGTGAAGAATGACCCCTTCCTCTTCCGCTTCGACAATCTCTTCCAGCGCCGCGGGCATCTGATTGCGTGGCTCAAGGCACACAAGGTTCACTTCCTGGGCGCCCAGGCGCAGCGCAGACAAAGAAACGTCAATCATCTCTCGCGCCGCCACCGTATCCTCGTTTTCACGGGAAGGCTCCTGCGACTCCACTCCTGCGACGTGTTGCCGCAAAACCTCGCGCGCTGCAGAACGCGCCACGTCCATGGCCACGTTGCCGCCGCCAATCACAATCACTTTTTTGCCGATGGTGAACTGGTATCCCAGGTTGACGTTCAGCAGGAAATCAATGCCCTTATGCACGCCGTCAAGGTTTACGCCGGGGATGGAAAGATCGCGACTGCTGTGCGCGCCGACCGCCAATAGAACGGCATCGAAACCCTGATGGCGCAGATCGGCAATGGTGAAATCCCGTCCCGCTGCCTGGTTCAGTTTCAGCGTGATATCGCCAGTCGCCAGAATCTCGCGCACCTGCGCCTCGACGACATCGCGCGGCAACCGGTACTCAGGCACGCCCAGGTACAGCATTCCGCCCGCCACGGGAGCGGCCTCAAATATCGTGACGGAGTATCCCATCAGCGCCAGGTCATGTGCGGCGGAAAGCCCGACCGGACCGCCTCCGACCACGGCAATACGGTAGGGAAGCTTCGGTTGCAGTCGCCCCTCATTTGTATTTACGGGGTGCTTCGACTCGGGGCCGTGCCGTTCTGTCAGGAAACGTTTCAGCGCGCGGATTGCGATCGGTTGATCGATCGCTCCGCGGCGACAGGCGGTTTCACAGGGATGGGCACAGACTCGGCCACATATGCTGGCCAACGGGTTAGGATTGCGCGCGATCCGGTAGGCTTCCTCAAACCGGCCTTCCGCAATCAAAGCAACATACCGGCCGGCGTTTGTGTGCGCAGGGCAGGCCATCATGCACGGGAAGTTGCTATTCAGCCATTCTACGTCGACCGATTTTTTTTCATAGCGCTTCAGCATGATGACCTTTTCGATGTTGTTCGCACACAAAGAGCCGGAATGGTAGATTGCTGTTTACTTCGAGAGCGTCATGTCGGCCTTGGTATCGCCGGAGACAGTGACCTGACTGGTATGCGGTTTCGCGCGAGGGTTCCAGGCCGTGACGCTGTAGGTGCCGTTGGGAACGTTCTCGATGCGATAGGTTCCCGACTTGTCCGTCGTGGCAAAGTACGGAGTTGGCGACACAACAATGAACGCCGCCATATCGGGGTGGACATTGCAGAGCAGTGGAATCGCGCCTGGATTGTCAAACTTGAAACTGCGCTTCTCACCCTGCGGCCATGTCCCCAGGTTGTGTCCCAGCTTCTTGTTTCCCGCAACCGAGGACCAGAAGACGTTGTGGGCCACGCTGTCGCTGTTCAGGAAGTCGACCGTCGTTCCCTGCTGAACGACTAAAAGAAAAGGCACGAACATCAGGCCTTTCTGGTTCATCAACGCATGCTGGGACGGCGCCGGAAAACTCTTGCCGGCAATTGCGTCGACATAGACGACCGACTCGCCCTTCACTCCCGAGACCTTGCCGTTGATGGTTCCCGCATATGCGCTTGCTGCCAGAGAGATAATCACGAGTGCTGCCGAAATACTGTGTTTCATACATCCTCCTTGATCGAAAAAACTTCTGGTTAACCTGGCCAATTTGGATTACCGGGACAGAAACGAGGGAAAAGGTCCTCTCCTGCGCAGCGCGATGGATGTGTTGCCCATCACTCCCCGCAAACGAACCTCAATTTCCTGAAATGCATGGCCTGCGTGCGGGTCGAGAAAAGAACCCGGAGTCGCGGAACCATGGCCCTCCATCGGGCCCTGGGCAACAGGCTGGTCGCTGGAAAACAGGGTGCAGAGTCGGGGATACGCCTGCGCCAAATCGTCTTCGTTCTCCGTACATGCGCTTTGAGCGTGTCGAGCGATTGTGCTTGGAGAACGCATGTTTGTATCTAACTAAGCTCGATGGAGACCTGTCGGTGACCTGTGTCACGGCGGCCTGTGATGCCTATACTTGTACTTCTGGCAGTGAAGGAAAAAGAAGGAATCGCTCACGTTCCGGCTGCGCTGCAGCCTCGGCTATTTCTTGCAACGGCTAATTTGAAACTGGAAAAAACATACCTGGAGAGGACAGCTTCCGCGACTGTTGAGGATCTTCTGTGACGGCCGTCAATGTTGTTTCGCTTCAGTGTTCATCCACCGTCTTGCCAGGCAGCCCTGCGCCATGCAAGCATTGGTCATCGCAAAGCAGACAACTGAGCGGATCGGCGGGCTAAGATGAACGGGGGAGGAATTATGGGTATTAAAACTATCGTTGCAGAAATTGATGCTGAAATATCGCGGCTCCAGCAGGTAAAGACGTTGTTGACCGGCAACAGTGCAGCCGGAAAGGGGCACGCGAAACGCACATCCGGTGCAGGCCTATCCGCTATACCCGCACCGCGGCGCACGATGAGCGCCGAAGTGCGCGCCAAGATTGCGGCCGCGCAGAAGGCACGATGGGCGAAGGTAAGGAAGTCAGCCAAGTAAAAGATCTCGGCGTCACATCCCCTATCTTTCGTCGGTAACTCAGGAGGTCCATGAGTACAACGCGCCGTATGCCACTGTATTTCCTTGTATTCTGCTGTACCGTCAGTTCTGGTTCCATCCTGGCGCAGACCAAGATGACGGTCAACACCGCAGCCGACCTACCCCGCTCAGGACCATTGACGCATCGACCGATCAGCACGGAGGTCTACTTTGTCATCTCCAGAACATAGTCGCGCCAAACCGGCGACGGGTCGCTTTGTCACCATGGTCTCAGCGATCTCTGCGCTTGCCGGGCTGCTGTTCGGCTACGATACAGGCGTCATCTCGGGAGCGATTCTTTTCGTTCGAAAAGAATTCCTGCTTTCCACATTCCAGGAAGAAGTTGTTGTTGCGGCCGTGTTGTTGGGTGCTGTGGCCGGAGCCGCATTTGGCGGCAAGTTAGCCGATGCATTAGGCCGTCGCAAATTGCTAATTCACGT
>JAJZDO010001068.1 GCA_021805955.1 Acidobacteriota bacterium | reverse complement strand
TCCGCATCGTCTTTTTCATCCGAGTGGAGAAAAAGGCCCGCGAACTTGAGCATCGTCTTGTTCATTGTGACTTCATTCACATCGGAGGCGCGTGCCGCCAGCTTTTTATCGAGCGCGACGGGAAAATCCGGTTGTGTGTCCTGGGCGACGGCAGGCAGCGCAAGCAGCAAAGCGCAGACACCCAGCAAGCCGGTTCGGCAAGCGGCGATGGATCGTTTTGTCATATTTCCAGTCATGGTGTTTCTCCCTTAATTTGCGTTTTCGTGGTTTCCGTTGTCGCCGTCCACCTTGTTGCGAACATCCTGCAACGTAGAACTGGTGATTCTGAGAGCGAGTAAAACCTGCTGCCGTGCATGTTCGCCGGCAATCTGGCGTTGCCGCTGGCGCTCAAAATAGCCGCCGATGCCAACAGACATCAGCAACAGCGCCGCGATGGCCCCTCGCACGACTCGATTTCGGATTGTCCGGATGGGCCACGGCGCCGGTTCGTGGCGCGGCAAGGCATCCAGGCGGGACAACACACGATCCGCGAAACCTTCCGGAGCCGAACGCGGCTGAAGAGCAGCTCGCAATTCCTGCTCGAAACTTTGCTCCAATTCCGGGTCGAACCCATCGTCTTCGGGATTCTGCGATTCCCTGCCAAACTCAACCACGGAGGACCTCCTTTCGTTGCCGCGACGCTTTGGCGCGCAGCAGTTTGAGTGCGCGTTGCAGATGGCTTTTGACGGTCCCCAGCGGCATCGCAAGCAGTGCGGAAATCTCCGTTGGGGGCAGATCCTCCTGATACCGCAGAAGTAACACCGCGCGCTGTGCCGGTGGAAGGGTTGCGACCATTTGCTCGATGCTCGTCGTCGTATCCGCCGACTCGAAGCTCGTCTGTGAAACCGCAGACCCATTGCCGCACAAAACCGTCCGTTCCTCGCAAAATTCGTCTGCCGCAAAATCTGCCCGGCTGGCGCGGCGGCGGTACGCATCGGTTGCCCGATGGACGGTAACCCGTCGCAACCAGGCCAGCAAGTGCTCCTGCGACTGCAGCCGGTCCAGGTTGCGATAGAGCGCGAGAAAGACATCCTGCGCCACTTCCTCGGCTATGCCGCAGTCGCCGAGAATGCGAAACGCAATGCTGTAGACGCGAGACTGATGCGTTTCCACCAAATCACGAAACCCTTCCCTGGACCGTGCGATGATTGCTGTCGAGGGTTTTGTGATCGCGGAATTCAACTGATCCATCCTTCCCGGAGAACTTCTCTGTACCTGCATATACGCAGATCAGGCGCCGGGAGAACGCAAAAAAATGAAGAAAATTGAAAATTTTTATGAGGGATTCCGGAAAAGGAGGAAGACTAGCGATGTTTCAGTCCAAGCTCCAGGAGCACGCCTGCAACCCGCTCGTAGTCGTGGCGCAACACTTCTTCCGAACGAAGAAAATCGCCGGGAATGCAGCGAACGCCCAAGCGCTCAATCTGTTCGATATCGGCGACAATCTGCTCCGCGCCTTCGGCGGCATAGCGTTGCCTTGCCGCGTCAGGAACAGGCGCAACGTTAACCAAGGCATAGTCGAAGATGGCTCCGCCCGTGTGTTCGTAAATACGCTCGATGTGCTGCGATGCCGTCAGGTGGAGGCTTTCATTGGATTGCGTCATCAAATTGCAGATAAAAACCCGCAGTCCGTGGGCAGCCACCAGCGACTCGGCAATGCCTTCTACCAACAAATTTGTAATTAAGCTGGTGTAGAGCGAACCCGGTCCCAGCGTAATCAGGTCCGCGCCCAGGATCGCCTCTACCGCTTCCGGCAGCGCCGGCACGCGCTCCGGCTTTAACATCAGTCGAACGATGCGTCGCTTGCTGGCGGTAATTTTGGTCTCGCCCAGGACAGTCGAGCCGTCGTCCATCAGGGCGGCCAACGTGACGTTGGAATTTGTCGCCGGATAGAGGTGTCCGCGGGTGGCAAGAATCTGCGAAGAGGTCTTGACGGCGAGAGCAAAGTCACCTGTCACCGCCGTCAATCCTGCCAGAAAAAGATTGCCGAAGCTATGGCCTTCCAGGCCTTCGCCGCTGTCGAAACGGTACTGAAACAGCCGCGACAGCAGATGCTCATCCTCTGACAAAGCGACCATGCAGTTGCGCAAATCGCCGGGCGGCAACATCTTCATGTCTCGGCGCAGGCGGCCGCTGGAACCGCCATCATCGGTGACAGTAACAATGGCGGCCAGGTCAGAGATGACCGCAGGCGGCTCGGAAGAAATGTCGGATGACGCAGCAGCGTGCGCAGGAGATTGCGTGTGTCGTTTCAGGCCGCGCAGCAAAGTCGACAAACCTGTGCCGCCGCCGATGGCAGCCACGCGCAGATGAATCCTGTCCGCCTGATCCGAAGACTCCGTTTTTGGGGGATCGGATAGACGTGGCCCGTGAGAACTGTCTGGATGCATTTTCGTCAAATCGTACGTTCTCCAGACGCCCTTCGGCCGTACTTGTCAGGTAGCAACCGGAAGGCGCTTAAAGAATCTCTGGGTAGAGAAGCTCAGTAAAACGAGGATCGTCGGTCATCTCTTGAAAGTCCGAGTCCAGCCGGGCCTGAATACGATTTTGCGGATTCAATTCAATCGCGAGAGCCAGTTGCTGCAGGCAATCCTCGGCGCGGCCAGTCAGGGAATGCATCACGGCCAGACCATAGTGAGCATAGTCCGCCGTCGGATGCTGCTTCAGGATGGCTTCAAATTGTTCGCGCGCATCCTCGTAGTAGCCAGTGTTCAGCAACGAAATGGCGTAGTCATATTGCTCCTCGGGACTGTGAAAGGAGACGGCGCTCTTCTTCATTTGCCGTTCACACGCGGTGAGGTGAACGCGGGCGCGATCCACCAGATCGCCGGCATCGGAGGAAAGCAGGGCCTCGAGCGCAGCCTTGGCCTTCTCATACTTGCCTTCCCGCATGAGACGTACCGCTGTCTCGTAGTGCTGAATCTGCTGTTTCCGGCCTGGGTCGGAGATGGCGTCGGATTTGCCGGCAAGAATGCGAGGCATCAATGTCGTTTTCTTTTTCATGGGCGATGGCTTCATTGCAGACACACTCGTTTCATGTGTTCTAGAGGGCACGTATACCGAATGACCCTGACCCTCGTAAACCTAACAGGAAATGGCCTTATCCGCAATGGCGGCGTGGCAAATCAGTGTAGAGCCGGCAGATCGAAGCTACAGATCTTGTCCCGTC
>JAJZDO010000468.1 GCA_021805955.1 Acidobacteriota bacterium | reverse complement strand
TCGTTTTTCAACAGAGCCGTAAGTGCCATTGGCCATAAAAGACAGAAAACAATTCGCCACCAGTCGCAGTTCGCGTCACGCCTAACACTTCTTGGCAAGCAGAGTCACATACTCGCTCTGCCGATAATTGAATGACGTCCGAAACTCAACCAACGTATCCACGACCGCTCCCAACACTTGCGACCTGCCGACAATTCCAGTGCCAAGCTCCAGCGCCCGACTAGTCGCAGCGAGCGCAGCGTAGACTCCAGATCTTCGCCGTCTTTCAATTTCGGCGAATCCGATTTCTCTCAGAAGAACCTCTAGGGAATTCCAGGTGAACAGAACCAAATGCCTGGGTGGCTCAAGCCCACGCCAGTGGCGGCCGAATCTGCGATAGCCGCGGCTTTCAATGTTGGGCGTTTCCAAATAAAGAATACCCCCGGGTCGCAACAGGCGGAAGGCCTCGCTCAGCACAGTACGTGGCTCATGCACGTGCTCAATGACGTGGTTCATGGTGATCACGTCGAACGAGCCTTCGGCACCCTGAAGGCTATGGATATTGCCTTCGCGTACATCGAGCCCGGCGCGACGCGCGACTGCGGCCGCAGCTGGATCGGGCTCGACTCCGACAATCTCCCAACCGGCCGACCGGACACTGAGCAGATACGCTCCGTTTCCTGCACCAACATCTAAAAGCCGAGCCCCCGCAAATGCTCGTGGTATGAATCGCATGCCCGAATCGACCAATCGACGCGCACGAGGAAACGCAAGTATCGCCCAGACACCTAACGCCGTCGCTGGGAACTCTTTGGTTCCATACCGCCAGTTCCGATATCCGTTTGCAAAACTCCGACGCAATCGTCTCAATCCTGCCGGCCTCTCTTCTCGCGATGTGCCCGGATCAGCGTGCGTAAAATATCTCGCATAGGCCAAGTGGATTTTTTCCGGGCTAGGACGCGGATCCAGATAGCAAGACTTGCACCGATCACATCGGTGAAGTTCCCACGATCCCGGGGCGCAGTGAAAAATTGAATCCGTAAGATGACGATAAACTGTAGCTCTCTGATCGCAACCGCATACCGGACACCCTGCGACCCGCTCAAGTCCGTCCGATGGCCACAACTCAGATTCGGTATTGTGTCCTGTATCGCTGAGATTCGCTGCTCTGCCAGTCAACTTTCAGTCTCCCGCAAATAACTTCAGGCTGGAGAGTGCCTTGAATAGCATAGCACGAAGCAGTTCGCTGGTGGCGAGCGCCCAAAGGCAGGAAAGCAACAGCAAGGTTGCGTCTGCGTACAGTCGCGCCGCATTGCAGGTGAAAGGGACCACCTGAGCGCACACACAGGCAGATGCCACAATTACCACTGCGGGTATCAGAGGCCTTATAACATCCGAGGACAGCCGCGCCGCCTTGAGCAGGAGAATAGCGTCTGCAGTCACGCGCATCGTCCAAGCCACTGCTGCGGCAACTATTCCGAACCGTAGCAGTCCGAACCATAGGAGAATCATGAATGGCCCAACCTCCAACAGATGAAACTTCGCAACGATATCCGGACGGCCCCGGGCCTGTAGCAGAGCGAGTGGCACATAAGCCAATCCATTGACCCAAATTCCCAATAGCAAAATCTCTCCGACTGGAGCCGCACGGGCTGCAAACGTCATCCCAACCCATAGCTGTAAGAACGGACGGAGAATAACCATTCCGAATATAATTATGGGAGTCGTCACTGACGCTAGCGTAACGACTGAACGCAGGGCAATGCGCTGCGATTCGGCCGCATCAATTTGGGAGAGATGCGGAAATAGCGCTCGAGACAAAGCTGCCGGAAGAACCTGCGCACGACTCACGAGTTGGAAAGGCACTACGTAGTATGCAACTGCTGATGCGCCGAGCACGATTCCGATCAGAAATCGGTCGAACGCATGCAGAATTGGTCCGACAATATTCGTGACGGCGACCCAGCTCCCGTACGCGAACAGACCTCGAAACTGCCCCCGATACAAACGCGGCGGACCAGTCAGCGGCAGCCCTGATTTAACCACCCAAACCAACGGGATCGCCGTCAAGAGGCGTGTCAGCACGGCCGCCGGAATCACGTATTGGAGTTCCGGACCAATCCAGTAGGCCGTAATCAATGGGGCTATTTGGAAAAACGCCGTCCCAAGGGACTGAATCGCGTTTACCGCCGAGAACCGCTGCATTCCCTCAAGAGCACCAGTGAGCGCAGCAGTCACGGTGGCGATCGGAACCGCCGCGGCGATCCAGGGTAACGCAAGTTTCGCTTCCACGTGAAGCGAACCCGACATCTTGAACAAAGAATCGAAAATCCAGCCACCTGCGATGTAAAATAGAACGCCGGCCGCGATTCCAAGTACAGTGTTTAGCAAACACACTGTCCAGAATACCTGCTCACGTTCTTCAGCAGCAGCCCCGCGCAGCTGAGCAATCCTGTTCGTTGCCGCGCGTGACAGCCCAAGATCAAATGAACCAAAGTATCCAAGAAGCAGCCAAACAATCGCGAGCACACCATATCGCGATTCGCCAATACGATTGAGATAGAGTGGAACTGTTACCAACGCGAGCGCGGTCGGAGTCGTCGCCCCCAACAAGTTATAAAATGTGTTGCGCGTTACGCTCATTGTTTACTCAAATTTCTGTGACGACAACACCGGATTCAGGGAAATTTGTGGACGTGCGTCTTCGCGCATCCAGTCATTCCACCAGCGCACCACGACTCTCGGCGATCGGACCATTCACTACCTTAGACGCATTGAATATATCAGCCATTCGGTCCAACGAATGAATAAATCGGCATAACAAAGCTTATACGACAGCCTTTCTTAAGCGCAATATCTCCACCTCACGGCGAAGCTTGCAATCTCGTCAATGCGGCAGCCAAACTCCAAGCATTCAGACGACTCGTACCGAGAATAATGGGTTGCGCAAAACTGGCGGATGAATCGGACGCTTCTCTTTTCCCGCAGGCGTCGCAGGAGGCTCTCCATGCTGCGAGACCGGCAAAAAACGGTTCGTTATCACCATTGTCTTCCGAATTTCGCCAATTGCAAATTCGCCTGCGGTCAGAACGAACGCGAATATCGAGTACGCCACTTTCTCGAGGTCCCTCCACGGTTGCCAACTAACAGGCTGTTGGAAAAGGATTTTGCGAGTCGAGATTTCTTATCGAGAATGACGTAACTATATGATTCACGGTGCGTGACTACT
>JAJZDO010000864.1 GCA_021805955.1 Acidobacteriota bacterium | reverse complement strand
CAGGAGGATGGCAAGGCCAATAAGTGGAACCAGATGGCCGGTGTCAAGCCGGGCAACATGGAATCGAATCCGCAGATTGAGCAGCAGCAGTTGCAGCAGCTCGTGCAACGGTTCCCCACCCCGCGATTGCAAACCGACGATGGCAATACCGACGTCGCCCAAATGCATGCCCGCGAGGACATGCTGTTGAACTACTACTCCTGGGTGGATGAGAAAAAACAAATCGTCAGAATTCCGATTACCCGCGCCATGCAGCTCATCGCTCAGAAGGGGCTGCCGGTCGAAAGCCAACAGGGACCACAGGAACAGGCAATGTTTGGAGACGCGCCGCACACGGTGACGGCGCCTCTCACAGATGGATTTGCGCGCACCGGCCCGGAACTCGATATGATCGAGGCCCGAGATCAGCGCTTGGGAATCGGTCCCTATGCGGCGAAGGCGGAGTTGAACTCCGGGCATTAGCGATGACAGCAGCGTCCACAATTCGGGTCCAGTTTGCGCGTCGCGGAACGCGGATGGCAGTTCTGTTTGTCGCGTTTGCGCTTGGAATTCTGCCGGCGATGGCCCATGCCCAGGTCGCCCCGATCGGCGAAAAATCCATGGGGGAACCGGCCCAGACGAAGTTGCCGGACATCTTGCAAAAGGTGACCATCCAGCAACATCTCGATCAATCGCTTCCGCTGAGTGCGGAGTTTCGCGATGAGACAGGCCGCACTGTCCGTCTAGGCGACTACTTCGGCAAGCGTCCCGCCATCCTGGCCCTGGTCTACTACAACTGCCCGATGTTGTGCTCCGAGGAATTGAACGGCCTGGTAGGCGCGCTGGAGATGTTGAAGTTCACTCCGGGGAAAGATTTCGATGTGATCGTGGCCAGCTTCGATCCCAGGGAAGGCCCGGCTTTGGCCGCCTCGCAAAAAGCCATGTACCTGAAGCGTTATGGCCGTCTGGATACAGCCAAAGGCTGGCACTTCCTGACCGGGCCGCAGCCCTCGATCAAGGCCCTGACGCAAGCCGTTGGCTTTGGATATGTCACCCTTCCGGGCCCGGATGGAAACAACCAGTTTGCGCATCCCAGTTCCATTGAGGTGATCACCACCGAAGGCAAGATCTCGCAGTACTACCTGGGCGTCGAGTATTCCGCTCGCGATATGCGCGCCGGGCTGGTCGAGGCGTCGCACGGCCAGATCGGTTCCCCGGTGGACCTGATCTATACCTATTGCTACCGCTACGATCCCCACATGGCAAAGAACAGCATGGTTGTAGTACGCATCGTGCAACTGGGGTGTCTGCTGACAGTGCTGGCGTTAGGAGCATTTATTTTGATTTCGCTTCGGCAGGAAGCCTTGCATGGCTGGAATGCCGAAGCCGTGAAAAAGGCGGACGGGTAAACATACATGTCGCACATCAGTCCCGTACTTTGGGAATTTTTAGTTCATTGGCTTGAGAACTTTGCGATCTTTCCGCCGGAGGCGTCCACCATTGCTCCGTATGCGGATGCTTTGTATTTCGCGCTTGTCGGAATGACGGTCACAGGTCTTGTCCTGGTCATGACCATGGTCTTGGTGTTTGCGATTCGGTATCGCCAGGAACGCCACCCGGAAGCGGTTCAAATCGAGGGCTCGACCCTGCTGGAAGCCACCTGGACTCTGATACCGCTAGGCATTTTCCTGGTGTTTTTCGTGTGGGGCGCGCTGCTTTATTTTCGTATTTACAATCCCCCCCCCAATTCCATGAATGTCTACGTGGTGGGCAAGCAATGGATGTGGAAGGTCGAGCATCAAGGCGGCCAGCACGAAATCAACGCCCTGCACATTCCGGAAGGCGTCCCGATTCAGGTCACATTGATTTCGCAGGACGTGTTCCATAGCTTCTCGATTCCCGCTTTTCGCGTCAAGCGCGAGGCCATTCCCGGCCGCTACACCACCGTCTATTTCCAGGCGACGACTCCGGGAAAATACCACCTCTTCTGCACGCAATATTGCGGCACCAATCATTCCGGCATGATCGGCTGGGTCTACGTCATGACGCCCGCCGACTACAGGGCATGGGCCGCCGAAAACACCAGTGGCGCTTCGCTGGCGCAGAATGGAGAACGACTCTTTGCCGTCATGGGATGCAATACCTGCCACGCCGGCAATTCGCAGGCGCGTGGACCCAATCTTTTCGGCCTCTACAATTCCCGGGTACGCATGGCGGATGGATCGACTATGATTGCCAACGAGGAATATCTGCGGGAAAAGATATTGAATCCTTCACTCCACGTTCCAGCCGGCTACCTTCCGATCATGCCTACATTCCAGGGCCAGATCAACGAAGAGGGACTGATCGAACTGGTGGAATACATCAAAAGCCTGGATTCCAATTACCGCCTTAATCAGATGATGAACAAGTCCGAATTAGATTCCGCGCAACCCGCCCCTATCGGGTCGGCTAACCAGGGCGTCGGCGCCGCCCCGCTGCAAAGTGTACCCGCGCCAGGAGCAGCAAAGCCATGAGCACAATCGTATCGCTACCGGACCAGGCAACTGCGAAGCTGCCAGCCAAGAGCTACCTCAATCAGGAATATGGGTTGATGAGTTGGCTGCTGACCGGCGACCATAAGCGGATCGCGATTCTATATATGATTTCGATCAGCTTCTTTTTCGTCATCGGCGGAGTGCTCGCGGGGTTGATCCGGCTGGAACTGCTGACGCCGCCTTCCGATCTGATGGCGACGGACACCTACAACAAAGTTTTCAGCATGCACGGCATCATCATGGTCTTTCTTTTTCTGGTGCCCTCAGTGCCTGCCACCATTGGGAATTTTCTGATTCCGTTGATGGTCGGCGCCAGAGATCTGGCGTTTCCCAAGATCAACTTGCTCAGCTGGTATTTATATGTCGGCGGCGGGATTTTTGTCCTCTCGGCCATGGTGCTCGGTGGCGTGGATACAGGATGGACCTTCACCACGCCGCTCTCCACCCATTACCTGAACACCCATGTAGTCACGGCCGCGATGGGGATCTTCCTCGCCGGATTTTCCTCCATCTTTACCGGCCTCAACTTCATTGTCACCGTGCATCGTATGCGTTGCCCGGGGATGACCTGGTTCCGTCTGCCGCTGTTCGTATGGGGCCATTACGCAACCTCCATCATCATGATCCTCGGCACTCCGGTGCTCGCCATCACCCTGGTGCTGGTTGCCCTTGGAACGCACCATGAGCATCGG
>JAJZDO010000473.1 GCA_021805955.1 Acidobacteriota bacterium | reverse complement strand
ACAAGTGATCGATCGTTTGGGCACATTCAATTCCATTCCTGCCCAAACCTGGCAATATCATCTAGGCGACATCGCCCACGGAGAACGACCGGACCTTGACACCGGCGCATGGCAAACCGTGCATCTTCCCTTCACGGCTCCTCATGGAGCAGTCTGGCTGCGACGTTGGGTGGAAGTGCCGAAAACGCTGAACGGTTACAACCTGGCCGGAGCGCAAATCTGGTTCCACATGCAGGTCAGGGCCAATGGTCCCATTCCTACGATCCTGTACTACAACGGAAGCCGCATAGCACTGGGAGAAGACCTGGAAAAACAACTGCTTTTCAACGAGGCCAAACCGGGAGAGAAAGTACTGGTTGCCGTAAAGTTGTTGCAGACCCAGGATGACAAGAATATCCACGCCGCTGACCTGAACATCATTTTCTCCAGCGATCGTCCCAATCCGGTAAATCTTCGAGATGAGTTGATTTCCGCCGCCCACCTGCTGCCGGCGATTACGGCGGACGCCGCGATGCTGACCTCGCAGGAAAAAACTCTGGATGCTGCAGCAACCTCGGTAGATCTGGTCGCGCTGGACAAAGGCGATCAGTCCGCGTTCGACGCATCGCTCCAAAAAGCACAGGCACAACTCGAACCACTACGGCCAGCGTTGCAACAGTACACCGTTCACATGACGGGCAATGCCCATATCGATGCCGCGTGGCTGTGGCCCTGGACTGAAACCGTCGATGTGGTGAAACGTACGTTTTCCACCGCCCTGCAACTGATGAACGAGTACCCCGACTACACCTATTCCCAGTCTGCGGCGCGATATTACGCATGGATGCAGAACAAATATCCTGACATCTTCCAACAGATTCAACAACGGGTGAAAGAAGGCCGATGGGAGGTCGTCGGCGGCATGTGGGTCGAACCCGACCTGAACCTGCCGGACGGCGAATCGACGGTGCGGCAAATTCTGGTGGCGAAGCGCTACTTCCAGAAAAATCTTGGTGTCGATGTCAAAGTGGGCTGGAACCCAGACTCCTTCGGATACAATTGGCAACTGCCGCAAATCTACAAGAAATCCGGAATCGATTATTTTGTTACGCAAAAAATGACGTGGAACGATACAAACCAACTTCCTTTGAAGTTGTTCTGGTGGCAATCCCCGGACGGCAGCCGTGTCTTGACCTACTTTCCCCATGACTACGTCAATCAAATTGAACCTATGCGCATGGCCAGCGATCTGGCATCTGCGGTCGATCTGAATCCAGGCCAGAAGGAAATGATGCATCTCTATGGCATCGGCGATCACGGTGGCGGCCCCACGCGTGACATGCTCGATAGCGGCATGCGCTGGATGGAGCCCAATAAGGTGTATCCGCACCTTGAATTCGGTCCTTCGCAAACCTTCTTCGACTCCATGGCCAAGCGTGTCGATACCGCCGATGCCCCCACATGGAATTATGAGACGCTGGCTGCTGGCAACACGAAGTTGTCGGCTGCTCCGGCGGGAGAAATCAGTCTTCCAGTATGGAACGACGAACTCTATCTCGAGTTTCATCGCGGCGTGTATACCACGCAGGCCAAACAGAAGTGGAACCTGCGCCATGGCTCGGAATGGCTGCTGAACGCTGAAAAATATTCCTCGCTTGCATGGCTGGGCGGCCTGAACTATCCCCACCGGCAACTGAACGCCGCATGGAAGCTGCAACTATTTAATGGCTTCCACGATCTCGCCGCAGGCTCTGGCATCGGCGTGATTTACAAGGATGCGCAGAAGCAGTTCAACGTGGTGCATTGGACAGCCAAGGATGCCACCCACAACGCTCTCGCCGACATTGACAGTCATATCGACACCGACGCGCACGCAGGCGTTCCTATTCTGATCTGGAATCCGCTGAGTTGGAATCGAAGCGATGTTGTGGAAGCGAAGGTGCAAATGCCGCAGGCGGAACCGAACGGCATCACAGTGCTGGACGCAGAGGGCAAGCCTGTGCTGACGCAGATTCTTTCGGAAGACGCGACTACACACACATATCGCCTGCTGCTGGAACCGAAGGAAGTTCCTTCGATCGGCTACACGGTACTGCATGCTGTTCCAGGATCGCGCAAGGTGGCCAGCGATCTGAAAGTCGATGGCACCACGCTTGAGAACTCTATGCTGCGTGTGGTGGTCGATCCAAAGAACGGCTGCATCGATAGCCTCTACGACAAAAAGACCCACTTTGAAAGCATTGCGGCACACACGTGCGGCAACCAACTGGAAGCCTTTGCCGACAACCCGAAGGAATACGATGCCTGGAACATCGATGCTGATTTCGTGAAGCATGAAACCGACATTACGGCCGCTGACAGTGTGCAACTGCTCGAAAAGGGACCGGTGCGCAGCGTGGTGCGTGTGACCCGGCATTGGGACAAATCTACGTTCGTGCAGAACATCGTTCTCTACGCCGGAATGGATCGTGTCGATGTTGTGAACAACGTGGACTGGCACGAAACACACATTCTGCTGAAGACCGCTTTCAGCCTGGCCGCCAGCGGGCCCAAGGCGACGTTCGAAATTCCCTACGGAACCATCGAACGCCCAACCACACGCAATAACTCGGTTGAGGATGCCAAGTTTGAGGTTCCTGCACAGCGATGGGGCGATCTCGGCGATGGCAACCACGGCTTCAGCCTGATCAACGATTCTAAATATGGCTACGATGTGATCGGCAATACGCTGCGGCTTTCGTTGCTGCGGTCCCCGGTTTCGCCCGATCCAAACGCCGATCGCGGGCCGCAGCATTTTCGCTATTCCCTCTATCCACATGCAGGCGGATGGCGTGAAGCGAATACGGTGCTGCACGGCTTCGACTTCAACATGCCGCTGCATGCCGTACAAGTGACTGCGCATTCCGGCGAGCTACCCGCGACGCATTCCTTCGTCACCGTCAAACCGGAGAACCTGGTGCTGACCGCGATGAAGAAAAGCGAGGACGGCAACAGCCTGATAATTCGCTTCTATGAATGGGCGGGAAAGAAAACCACCGCGGAGATCAGCGTTCCGGATGGAGCGTCCGCCGCAACCGTGACCAATCTGCTGGAGCATTCTGAAGGCAGTCCGCTGACCATCTCCGACGGCCACGTCACGGTGCCCGTCGGGAAATATTCCATCAACACCGTGCGCATCGATTATTCCAATCGCGGCGCTGCTTTCTGGCAGGCGCAGAAATAGAAACTGGAA
>JAJZDO010000265.1 GCA_021805955.1 Acidobacteriota bacterium | reverse complement strand
GTTTCGCTCTCCGGTGGGATGTTGAATTTGGGTTCCGATCAAGTGGTTCCATAGCGATTGGGTCCTTGTCCACAACTAGAGCATTCTCCTAAAGGTGCAGATGGAGAGGAGAAGTTCATGAAGCCATTTCATCGAAAAACGGCTTCACCGCAAAACTACCACCACTCCATAGTATTCGGAGAAATGCTCTATACCCCTTTTTTCAGGGGCTCCCAGACGAACTTGTGAATCTGCAGACTGAGGCGCGCGGGCAAATGGTCGGCCAGCATCCATTCCACCAGCAGGCGGGGATCGAGTACGCAGTTTTCCGCCGTGCGTTCTGGCGTGGGAGTTTTGGTAAACGCAGGCGACAGCAGAATATGTCCGCAGCGCGCTGCCAAGTTGTGCTGGCAAATAAAGTCGCGGGCAAATTCGTAATCGGCGCGGTCGGAGATGACAAATTTCACCTCATCGCGGGAAGTCAACGCGTCGAGATTGGCTAAATGGAAACGCCCGCTTTCGCCCGACGCGGGACATTTCACATCCATGATTTTATGGACGGACTTTGGGACATTGGCCAATGGCCGCTCGCCGCTGGTTTCGAGCATGAGCGTGTAGCCGTTGCCAAGCAGGCGATCCATCATCGGCAGCAACTCTCGCTCTTGCAGCATCGGCTCGCCGCCGGTAAATTCCACCAGCTTGACCGGCGCCAGCACGGCGATCTTCTGCTCCACCTGGTCAAGCGTGAATTTTTCGCCGCCGCTGAAGGTGTATTCCGAATCGCACCATGAGCAGCGGAGATTGCAGCCCGCCAATCGCACAAAAATGCAGGGAAGGCCGGCGAAACTCGACTCCCCTTGAACGGACACATAGAGTTCGATCAGGACCACGGAGTCACTCGTAATACGTTGCGGTGGTGGTGTCGGTTTCGTAGATGGTGCAGTCCTTGACGGTGACGCGACCCTCGGTCATTTCGCGCAGCTGCACATTGGTTTCGTCGAAGAAATAGTGCGCCAGATTTTCCGCCGACGGATTCAATTCTGTGAACGGCGCGATGTCATTGATCATCTGGTGATCGAGCCGCTCGATCACCGGCCGCATGACGTGCTTCAACTGCTTGAAATCCAGAAGCAGGCCGGCGGCATCCAACTCGCGTCCGCGCAGGGTGATACGGACTTTGTAATTATGTCCGTGCGGATTTTCGCACTTGCCGCGGTAATTGCGCAGGTAATGGCCCGCGGAAAATCCCGCTTCTACAGTAACTTCGAACATGATTTTCCTTTGCCGACGAGGGAATTTCCCCGCCTCATCCATTGTATCGAGCGCGCATGAATCCGGTAGAAAGACGTGTTGAGAAGTAGGTCAGACGTTTGCTCCGCTACCGCCGATCGACAGGCAGGGCCCGATCGATCTCAGAGCCGCTTGTTCTGGCGGCGTTCGCGTTCTTCGTGGCGGCGGCTGGCCTGTTCAAACAGATTTGTAAGGGTGCCGAACAAGCACGAAAGCGCGCCGAGCAAAAAGAGAGTGAGCGCCATCATGCGCCACACTTGCGCCTCGCCGGGAAGACCCGGCTCGTTGGAGCCATGGGTCCAGGACATGCCGAAGGAAGCGAGCGCGAAAACGATCAGCGCGGCCGAGAGTATGTAGAGGTTACGGGACATGGGCGTGACGCGCGGATGCCTCCCACGCACCCGCTCTTTCCCCATGGTAGCAGCAGAATCCGGCTGGTTGAATGTGAGCGCCGTCACCGAATACCGACCATGCCTCGGGTGGATTCGATCAGCTTTGCCGGGTCATACCCCACGCCTTTTTTGAAGACAATATCCACGTGCTCGACAGCGGAAATGTCTTTCGCCGGATCGCCGGTTACAACGACCAGGTCGGCTTGTTTGCCCGCGGCAATCGTACCGATACGGTCCTCGCGCCCCAAATATTTCGCGCCATTCTGCGTGTAAATTTGGATCGCCTGCTCCGGCGTAAAGCCCGCCTCCACGAGAAGTTCGAGGTTGCGCTGATCTCCGAATCCCGGCAACACGGCGCCGTATCCGGTGGGGTCGCAGCCCGCCATCAGCAGACCGCCGGCGGCAACAAACTCGCGCTCAAACTGCATTTCTTTTTTCATCAGCACCGGCATGATGGACTTGTCTGCGTGTTCGGCAATCAGCGCCCTGGTCTGCAGCACACTCGTCCACACCTGCGGCATCATCGAATCTTTTTCCCGCAAAAGAATTGCCAGGGGCGGGCGGTTCGGCGCCGACATCTCAAATACAGAGAGGGTCGACGTAACAGCTACATGATGGGCCACCAGGTCGTGAATCATTGCCATTACAGGAGCGCTCGTCATGTCCAACTTGGCTGCCATCTCCTGGCCCGCAGCCCGATCCTCCGGGCACAATCCCGGTTTCTTACCAGAATAAAATTCAGTGTCCACAACGATGCCATGTTCCAGGTTATCGATCCCCATGTCTGCTGCCTGAGTAAATCCCACGGAGCAGAGATGTCCAGTTATCTTCAGCCCATGCGCATGCGCAGCGTCAATAGCGGCCTTCAACTCGTCCGGCGTAATGAACATATATGCCTTGAACGAGGTGGCACCTTCGTCAGCCCAGTAATTGACTGTGCGGGTGGCGTCGGCAGGGCCGGAAAGCTGGTGCAGCTGAGGAATGAGAGGGTCTGGACCGTCGAGATAAGGGCCTGTGACGCCGAAATCCGGTCCCGGCTTTAGGCCCCTGTCGATGGACCGCTTGATGTTCAGATCGGCATACGGCTCAATGCTGCCAGTCGTGCGTGCTGTCGTAACACCAGCGGCGAGATAGAGCCGCGGACCGGTCTGAAACATTTCTCCGCCGACCAACTCACGCAGGGCCGCACTACCCGGTTCCACATAAAACAGATGCTCATGCATGCCCACCAGGCCGGGATACACAGTATCGCCGTGCAGGTCGAGAACCTTCGCCCCAGCGGGAATCTTCGCGCTGGCGCTCGGGCCGATAGAAGCAATCTTGCCATGGTCGAGTACGGCGGTCTGATCGGGCAGCGGCGCGGCCCCCGTGCCGTCGATAATCCCCACGTGAGTGAGTGCAATCACGGGATCGGACACAGAGATATACGGTGCCAGCGGAGATTTCGCCGTCTGCGCGAAACCTGTAAACGAAACCGTCGTCAGACAAGCGGTCGCAAGGAACGTGAGCAAAGATCGCATCGGCACAGAGCCTCTTCGATGGATTTAACAGA
>JAJZDO010000537.1 GCA_021805955.1 Acidobacteriota bacterium | reverse complement strand
CGGCGTGAAGGTCTACATCGCACAACAGCGTGGAGCAGTCGGAGTGCTGATTTATTCCGACCCGCACGATGATGGCTACTATCAGGGAGACGCATATCCGCATGGACCGTGGCGACCGGCGACGGGTGTGCAGCGCGGCTCGGTGCAGTATCTCTTCAAGTATCCAGGCGATCCGCAGACGCCCGGCGTCGCCTCCACGATGGACCTGCCCGATTCGGCGCGCATGGACCCGATGAAAACCGGCAATCAGCCTTCGATCATCTCGATTCCGATCAGCTACCACGACGCAGAGCCTATTCTGCGAGCGATGAAAGGCGCGCCGGTCCCGACGGACTGGCAGGGCGCTCTGCCGTTTCACTACCACGTGGGCGACAGCGGCGTGCGTGTGCATCTGATCTCTGACCAGGATTACAAAGTGCGCACAATCTGGGACGTAATCGGCAGAATCCAGGGCAGCGAACAGCCGGACGCATGGGTGGTTCTGGGCAACCATCGCGACGCATGGGTGTATGGAGCCGTCGATCCCAACAGCGGCACCGCCGCCATGCTGGAAGCGGTGCACGGCATCGGCGCTCTGCTCCGGCAGGGATGGAAACCGAAGAGGACCATCGTCTTCGCCAGCTGGGATGCTGAAGAAGAGGGTCTGATTGGATCGACGGAATGGGCGGAGCAGCATGCGAAGCAACTGCAGAATGCGGTTGCCTACTTCAACGTGGATGTCGCCGTTGCCGGACCGATCTTCAGCGCCGACGCCGTGCCTTCGCTGAAAATGTTCCTCCGCGAGCTGACCAAAGAGGTGCCCAGTCCGGTGAGCGGCAGCGTTTATTCGCAATGGAAACAACGGAGCGCGCAGACCGTCGCAGCGCCCGGAGCAGCGAGCGACGCTCCGGTCGGTGACCTTGGCTCAGGATCGGACTTCACGCCCTTCCTGCAGCACCTTGGCGTTCCTTCGACAGACATTGGGTCCGGTGGCTCTTACGGTGTCTATCATTCGGTCTTCGACAACTATGCGTGGTACACGATGAACGCCGATCCGCATTTCGCCTATCTGCAGGAGATGGCCCGTGTCTTCGGTCTGGAAGCGCTTCACATGGCCCAGGCCGACGTACTCCCCTTCGATTACGTCACCTACGGACAGGAGCTGACAGAGTATCTGAAAGCGGCTCAGGCCAAGCCTGCTGCTCGTGAACTCGATTTCAAGCCCGCGCTTGCTGCCGCCGCGCAGTTCACCGCAGCCGCGCAGAATGTGATTTCCATGGAACAGAATCCTCCGGCGAATCCGACGGCTCTGAATACGGCTCTGCGCTCTGTGGAGACGGCGTTTCTGAGCGATGCAGGACTGCCGAATCGCCCCTGGTACAAGCACACGATCTATGCCCCCGGAGAATATACCGGCTACGCCGCGGTGGATATTCCGGGCGTAAACGAAGCGCTGGACGCGGGGAAGACCGCCATAGCTGCCCAACAACTCACCATCCTGACCGAAGCCATCCACAAAGCCACCGCCAACCTGGAAGCAGCGCGGTAACTGCGCGCAGCAAAACAGCCGGGCCTGCGACAGATCCTTCCCGGCATCGCAAGCCCCGCGCATCTGCAAACGGAAACAAAAGCAGCATCCCGGATACAGCGCACCCCGGAACTTTTTCGATCCGCCTCATGCTCGCTCGATCTCGCCATCCCCGGCGCGTACCGAGGCCACATCCACAAGCGCCTGCATAAAGCAGAGGCGCTTTCGACCCGCGCGTAATCCGGGAACAACTCCGGGAGTGGATAAAGTTCCGTGGACACTGGCCACCATTCGGAAGTAATTCGCATCGAGGGCGCGTGGAAAACCTCGCCACAACGCGAATACGATATCCGGACCCAATCGTCTGTTCGTCCCGCTCCTTCCGCGGCACCATGCAGCATCTCCGGCAGAAGAACAACGAAGCATCTGGGGCAGCCGCGGGTTTTCCCAATCACAAGCACTGAACGGTTGCTGACCTGAACAGAGCCATCCTGTCACATAGGGGGCTTGCGACCGGTTGAAAACATCCGCTCGCCGAGCGTCGTTTACGCGCGCATTTATGGGATCCAGACCTGCATCTCCGAAGCTGAGGATTCGTCCAGGCGTAATTGACCTGCGCCCCAGCGGAAAGAGAACAACTTGGCTTGACATTTTGAATTTCGTGACCTTACGCTAGGCTAGCTCAAAATATGGAACGACGGAACTCGTTGTCGCATATGGGTTTGCGGCGCGCGATATGGAATCACTCGAAAGGCGGAGTTGATGGCTAGTTCTCTTTACCTGAAATTTCTTCATGCTGGTGCGACTACGGCTGCGGTAATAGTAGCTTTTCTGCTTCATCAA
The DNA here is from genome assembly GCA_021805955.1 of Acidobacteriota bacterium. The sequence goes on along the minus strand of JAJZDO010000537.1, from coordinate 864 downwards.
ATTCTGGTACGGAATTTAGGCTTTCATTTAGGGCCTTTCGGGACCTACTACGCGTCCATCATGGTGATCGCGCTGGCTTTCGGCCTTCGGTCCGGGTTAGCTGCCACGCTGCTTGCCGCGCTGCTGGAAGTGTATTGGGGTCTTCCACCGATAAAGAAATTCAGTGTTGCAAAAGAAGACGATGTCGTCGAATTGGTTTTATTTATCGCCACAGGCATATTCATGAGCGCGGTTTCGGACCGCTACGTACGCGAGAGGAAGATGCTGGATACGGCCCTGGCCAGCATGCAAGATGCGCTGTTCATTTACGATGCCCAGGGCAAGCTGATCAAGTTCAACCAATCTTTTATCAGACTCCTCAAGTGCAGGAGCACGAATGATTGCCCTAGAACAAGAGAAGAAATTCATGCCATCTTTGACTTATGCGATCTGGATGGCAGAGCAATGCCGTTGGACCAGTGGCCGAGCGCCAGAGCATTGCGGGGTGAGATCGGGATTGAGGAAGAATGTGTCCTGCGCCGCAAGGGCAATACGGAAAGCTGCTTTGGCAGTTACAGTTTCAACCCCTTTTACGCCCAGGACGGCATGATCGCCGGTGCGGTGGTTTCGGCTCGCGACATCAGTGAGAGAAAGCAGAGGGATATCGCCTTGCGCGCCAGCGAGGCGCGCTATCGCTCCGTCTTCGATACCAACCTCGATGGGCTCGCGATCCTTCGCATGGATAATGGGCGATTCATAGACGTAAATCAAACGTTTATCGGATTCTCGGGATACAGCCGCGAAGAGATACTTGGAAAAACCTGTGTGGAGCTCGATATCTGGGAGAATCATGAAGACCGGGAACGGTTGTTCAAGACGCTTGCC
>JAJZDO010000321.1 GCA_021805955.1 Acidobacteriota bacterium | reverse complement strand
TGCGCGCCCCTCGCATCTGGCTCAGCGTGCGTCCGGAATCGAAAAGCGTCCAAGTCGCCCCTGCCGTACTGGTGAAATCCGTCGTGGGAGGCGGATAGTTCAGATTGTTCAGCGCCAAATCGCTCGCCGTGAAGCGCCCCTGCCGAAGACGCGCCCCGAATGCGAAGACAGGATCGGTTGAATCGATGAACGTCTCCGAAGCGCCGATCTTCGGAAACAGGGCGGACCGCGCCGATTGCACCCCGGCCTTCGATTCGGCTTGCCTCGCTTTCGCTGTAGCTGCTTGTGGATTGGCCATGGCAGCTATGGAGATTGCGTCCTCCAAGGAAAGTCTCTGCGAGGCCGCGCTTTGGCCAAGCAACGGAAACACTCCCGTCACGGCAAAAGCAATCGCGCAAATGAGTTTCAATGTTGACACCGGATTCAGCGGGGAAAAAGAAGATCGCACCTTTCGTTGGGATGCACTGCCTGCGGCTTTTTGGTTACCGTTTTGTGGCCTTTTTAATACGCACAGAAGCGGCTGTTGTGGCGTTGAGATCGTCAAAGTCTTCCCGGGCCTTTTCCGCCGCGCTCCGGCAGACCAGGTCGCATAGCTTGAAGATCATGGGGTCTGCGATCCCATAGTAGACTGAGTTTCCTTCACGACGCCGGCTCACAATTCCCGCATCATGCAGCATTTGCAAGTGCTTCGAAACGTTTGGTTGATTGCCATCGAGCGCGATCACCAGATCGCCAACGGTCCTCTCGCCTGGTTCCAGGACTTGCAGCAGACGGAGCCGGAATGGCTCACCCAGCATTCGGAAGCGCCGCGCAATCAACGCAATCATCTTGTCGCTTTGTTGAAATGACATCATGCATTTACTATATCGATATATGGTAATGTGGTCAAAGAGGTATCCGGTAGACGCGATCACCGCGTCACCGGGAACAGGAGTAAACAATGACGATCGAGCGTGGAGTCCGCCTTTTGGCGGGAACGATGGTTCTGCTTTCTTTGGCACTGAGTGAATGGGTTTCCCACTACTGGCTACTACTGACCTTGTTCGTGGGACTTAACTTGTTTCAGTCGGCCCTCACGACATGGTGTCCCGCTGAATATATTCTTCGGGCGATTGGTTTGAAGAATGCCGATGGAGAGACAGCATGCACATTGAGATAGAGTCGATTTTCCGAACGTTCTTGTGAGAAATCGTTGTGTCCTTGGCCCCGGTAAACTCGGGTTTGTATCGCCGAAAGGAGCAAACGATGGAGCGGCGGGATTTCCTCAAGCAAAGCACATTCGCGGCAATCGGCACTGGTAGTGAAAGCTTTCCTACGCACTGACCGCGACCGATCATCTGATAAATACGGGCCTGATTGCCATGCGGCCTCTGGGCAAGACGTTCTCCAGACTTCCGAACTCGATCATCCTAAGTATGTGAAGAACGGCGCCACGCGGTGTTTTCACTGTAAAGATGAGCTTTTCACAGTCATGGACCAGGAGCGCCAGCGGCTGGAACATCGGCATCTTGCCTATGGGAATGAACGCGAACGATCGGGGCGAGTTCCGTCCCGGCCAGCAGGCGGCGAAGACGCATAGCGTGCTCGCTCCACTAGCAGAGGTTGGATTGACTAACCAGGACATCCGCGCAGAGCTTCTGACCGGGCAGAGTCGCTGATTCGATGAGGCACTGGTATCGGATTGCCACGCACGGTCTATCCAGGACTTCACACATGTGACGCAAATCACTGGAGGGTCGGCCCATATTAACTAGGATTGATTTGGTCGCATGCATGCTCCAGGCTGACAACCCCCACTTGGGGCTTCATGCCACCCTTCTGGAAGCGGGTCGATGAACGTGATCGCTTTGACCGAATTAGGTATCGGGAAACACGGAATCGTCGAAGGCCTGGATCTGCATGAGGAAGTGCGGCACCACCTCATGCATATGGGATTTGTGCAGGATGCCCGCGTACTGGCGCTGCGCCGGGCGCCGGCCGGCGATCCCACCGTTTATGCCATTGATGGAATGGAAATCGCACTTCGTAACGAGACTGCGCGCTCCATTCACGTCTGGGTCATTCCCGGCCATGACGAACAGGAAGGAAGCTAGGATTTTCCGCTGCGGCACCGTCCAGCAGCCGGACGCAAAGGCAAACCATGAGTAGTTGCTGCGAAACCCCGACCCTCGATCTGCCGGTCGAACCCCGTATTCCGGGCGCCGTCCGCACGGTCGCGCTGGTGGGCCCGCCCAACTCCGGCAAATCCACCCTCTTTAATCGCTTGACCGGTCTGCGGCAGAAAGTCGCCAACTATCCCGGCGTCACCGTCGAACAGCGCATTGGCCGCCTTAGCGGCATCGACCGCTCCGACCTCACCGTCATCGATCTTCCTGGCATTTACAGTCTCAGCAGTTATTCAGAAGACACACGCGTCGCCCTCGATGTGCTGCATGGCGAAATGCCTGGCACGCCCGCGCCGGACTCAATGCCACCGGTCACAGCTTTGAATGGCAAGAGGGCAGTCTCGATCCGAACGACCTCCGCGAGGCTCTGCCAGCAGCCTTCCGCGCAGCCGAGGGAACGCTGCTCGAAGGGACTGTGGTGCTGGGTGTTGAAAGTACGGCGCATGGAGTGCTTGTGGAAACGCATCGGAAGCGCATCTCCGGAGGTATATTCGTGAATTGCTGTGGGGTCTGGGCCGGTAGCCCGCACCTGGGTGGTCTGCCGGTTGTGCCGGTCAAGGGCCAGATGGCCAATCTGAGATGCCAGCCGGAACGCCTGCGCTGCGTAGTGCGCGTGCCGGGGATTAACCTGATTCCGCGCGGAGACGGTCGCGTGACGATTGGCGCCACACTGGAACATGCAGGGTTCGATGAAACGGTGCAGGAGCCTTCTATCAGGCGGTTGATTGAAGCGGCACTCTGTCTGCTTCCGGAAGCCAAGACTCCACCGCAGAGGGAGTCTTGGGCTGGGCTGCGTCCGGGTACACTGGATGGTTTACCAATTTTGGGAGCTGCCGAGACCGCACACTGCTGGCACGCCACCGGACATTACCGGGATGGAATCCTGCTTGCCCCCGTGACCGCATGCGTGATGGTCCAGGCAATGCTGGGAGAGTCCCCCGACGTGACTCTGGAAGCCTTCACTCCCGCGCGATTCTGAGACGCGGGAATGAAGGCTTCCATTCACATGGGCATGCCGTCTTTCATGCCGCCCAGCACGCCACCTGCCATCGAGC
>JAJZDO010000046.1 GCA_021805955.1 Acidobacteriota bacterium | reverse complement strand
ATGCGGGCGGACATGCGTGCCGCCAATCGTGTCGCGTGACATCCGCCCATACATTCTCCACCCATCTACTCGATATTCTCTATGATTCAGCAGGGAATGTGGACGCATAGCGCCCGTTACTTGAACGAGAGAGCAAAGTTGGTAATCTTAAAAAGAACCTCAAGCAATTTGCCGTTCCCGAATCCTGTCGATATCGACCGCATCTCAATGGATGAAGATATTTGTGTGGTGGCTCAGGAGTTCGGAACCTATGTTCATCCTTGGGGACACTGTCCGACCGGAGCAAAAAGCAGATCCTTCGACCGTGTTTGGCACAAGAGCGCACCAAACTCCGCTTGAGGACGACAGTTTTATTATCAAGCGATTTTTAGAGACAGGACACCGATATCGTGGCGTAAAGTTTTCCATGCCGGAACGCCGGGTTGCGGAACCGATGCTGCGTCGTCTAACGTAACAAAAATAAATAACAGCGGGAGTTGTTCTTGCGGCGTATTTTTTGGATTGCTTTGATTGCGTGCATTTTTGCAGGCCGGTACTCCGCCTTGTGTGAAACCGATCCGCCAGACGGAACGAAGAACGCCCTGCCGGATGCTCCGCAACCGGCGACCGCACCCCAGCCGCAGAAAGATTTCGCTCTGGACTCGCAGGCCAACGCTGCCCCGGCGGGAGCGATTCGATATGCGCCTTTGTATGCTCGGACCATTTTTCCCGGTGAAACGGGGAGGCGCCTGAATGCAAAGCAGAAATTTTTCTACTCGGTGCGGCAGATGGTGGAGCCTGTCAATCTGCTTCCGTCGCTCGCTTCCTCCGGCTGGAGCCAGTTCACGCAGAGCGACCCTCTTTACGGGGACAGTGTTACCGCGTTCGGAAAGAGATTCGGCGCGGCAACGGCCCGAGAAGACAGCGACCGCCTGTTCACCGACGGTTTGCTTCCCATTGTGCTGCGGGAAGATGTCCGCTATTACCGCCTGGGAGAAAGCAGCACGAACGTGCATCGAACCATGTATGCGCTTGGCCAGGTGTTCGTCACCAGGACCGACCAAGGGAAAGTGATCCCGAATTACTCCGGCTTTATCGGCCGCGCCATGGCCATCGGGCTGACGTTCGCGTACTACCCGCCTGCGAGCCGCACTTCGCGGGTTGCGCTGGAAGGCTTCGGCTCGTCGGTCGGCGGACTGGCAGTTTACGACCTGTTGCGCGAGTTCGTCCCGCGAGAGGTATTTTCCCATTTGACGATCTTCCGCGAGCCGGACGTGACGGTTGAGCCGCCAGCGCCCCATTGACGAGAGACTTTGCACCTGCGCATTACGGGCCAATAACGGATGTACAGGGAAGGCACAGGACAACATTTCCTGTTAGAGTCGGTTTAATTGCCAATGGCATAAACAAGCGAAGTCCGGCTGCGGTGCGGTCCATCTGGTTCCTGAAGCCGGAGAAACGTTGTTAAAAGACATACCGGCGCGGGCGCAGTGAGTCATCAGTTCGCGACGCAATCGAAGACGACAATTCCGACATTAAGCGATAGAAAGCGCAGGTCCCTACCCTTGTTGCCGCGGCGACCCGCAGCGGACTGCGGTCGGGATGACAAAACTGTGCAATGAGCCAATGACTCAGGACGCTAGAGGATTTCTCCCGATACCGTGGTGGGGCGAGATCGCGATGTGCGGTCCGTTCTGCGGGGAACGGCCACGCCGAGTTCACATTTCCACTGCACACTTTCATGAGAAACGCGCGGGTGTCGAATCCAGTTGCGGAAAAAGAATGTTAGGGAGCAAACTGGCAACCGGCGGGATGTTTGTCCTGGCTCTGCTGCTGCCAGGCGGGCTGCAGGCACAATTGCCGGACGCGCCCTCCACCGTAAAATACGGCGTAAATTTCTCCCAGTTCGAGCGCCAGCCGGAAGCAGTGTCCAGTCGGCAACGCAGCGGGGCAGCTTTGCAATTGCACGATTCCGATGCGGCCCCCCAATTGTTGGCTTCCAGCAGGCCCGATGCTTCCGAAGCGCAGCAGGGAATCTACAATCCACGTAAGACCAATCTGGCGCCGCAGCTTTCCTCGAACACATCGAGCAGCCGCCCTGTTCCTGGACAGGCGCCGCAGCTTTACAATTCCTGCCCGCTCAACACCTGCTCGGCGGCGCAAAGCATTATGTGCTGTGGGAGCGCTCCGGCACCCTTTGCGCGCTATCTCAAGAACCCTTCCGTGGTCACCATGACGGCACGCGACAATCTGCACTCCGCGATCAAAGACATCATCGACCCCTTCAACCTGCTTACCATCGGGGCGGACGCCGCATTTGGCATTGCCACGGACTCGCATACCCCCTATGGGCCTGGGGCGGAGGGAATTTCGAAATATGCCGGAGTGAGTTTGACCGAAGATATGACGGGGGAGTTTTTCGGCACCTTCCTGGTCCCATCGCTGGCGCATCAGGACCCGCACTATCATCGGGAACCGTTCATGCCCATTCGCCACCGGGTATTGCATGCGATCGCGCAGGTAGTTTGGACCCAGAGCTACACGGGAAAGCCGATGTTCAACTACGCGAACTTCCTGGGCGGGATCGCAACGGCAGCGGTGAGCAACACATTCGTGCCTGGGCCGGGACGGCAGGGCTGGGGCAGCACGGCGCAACGGTTGTCCATCGCGTTTGCCACCAGTCCGTCCGGCAACCTGATCACGGAGTTTGTGCCGGACCTGGCCAGCCGCATCAATCTACGCGTCGTCGTCTTCCAGCGGATTCTGAATTCAGTGAGCAACGAGGAAGGCGGCGGGTCATAAACGCAGGTCATTTCGACCCGCCGTTGGCCGCATCGAAATCCCCGATAAATGCAGGAAATGTGCCGTTCGATGAAAGCAGTTTCCTTTGCCCATAAAACGGTGCGTACTCTAATGGGTGATAGTGGAACCGTTCCGCCCACAAATTGAGTCACAAGAAGGTATCGGCCATCTAAAAGAAATGTGTACAGAATCCGGTAACTCGTTGATTATATGAATTAGTAAATATCCGACCCATCCGTATTGCAACAAGCAGTCGCGATCGATAGCGGGCGAAGAAATGCCGATAACGATGAACTCCAGGAGATCGACGTAATGCCTAAAACCAGCAAATTCGCAGAGAGAGCCATTACCCGGACGGCGCAAAGCGCGTGGGTTGTCTTTGAGAAATTCAACAACATCCGCCCCAAGAAATCATTTACGCCGAAGTGGTCGGACAAGCCGCTGCA
>JAJZDO010000255.1 GCA_021805955.1 Acidobacteriota bacterium | reverse complement strand
GAACAACACCCGCCCCATCGCACCTTGTCCTCAATCATCCGGCGGACCGTGGCTTCTGCACTCGATTGCTCGTAGTTCGTCATTCCCAGAATCAGTTCCAGCTTTTCCGCGCGGCAGGCCCGTTCAAAGCCCTTGATCAGCCTGGGAAAAAATGGGTTTTCAATATCAGAGATGATCAGGCCGAATGCATTGCTGAACCCACGTACCAGCATGCGGGCTGAGGTGTTTTTGTAATAGTCGAGGGCCTGCACCGCTTTGAGCACGCGCTTGCGGGTCTCCGGTGCGATGGGGCGGGTGTTGTTCAGGACGTGCGAGACCGTGGTGATGGAGACATTGGCCGCTTTCGCAACATCGAGCATGGTGACAGTCATGCAATCTTCCTATCAACCAACATGTACTGCCGGTGAGACAGCAGCCGCTGCAATGCAAGCAGGCGGCCTGTGGGAATGGCGAACAGACTTGGTCCTGGCGCGTCGTGTGCTTTTTTATACCAAGACTGGACCGTCTGCCGGGTGAATATTTCTTCTACACTCAATAAATAACTTTTCTACGCAAACGTTTGCATACCCCTATTTGCCCTGTCCCTGAGGCGTAGCAGGACTGGAAGCAGCATGCTGCTGCGCGAGCAGGCGGCCGCATATCGCTCGCTCCCGGGCAGCAGCCGCGGTCTGGCCCAGCATGCTGTACGCGGTTCCTAAGACGAAATGCGCCTGCGCATCGGAAGGCTCTACGCGGGTAGCGTGCAGCAGGGGCGGTACCGCTTTCGCTGGCTCATGGCGATGGATTTCGCATTGCCCGAGATCCAGCAGAGCGGCCAGATAGTTGGGATTGGCGGCGATGGCCGCCTGCAAATACGGAATCGCCTGCGAGATCTGATTTTCTCGGCGAAGAATCTTGCCCATCATGTAATTCGAAATCGGATCATCAGGATGCTGGGCCAGTTCCGAGAGAAATTGCTGTTTGGCCTGCGGAACCCGTTGCATGCGCCAATCGATCAGCCCCAGGCTGGAGTGAGCGCCAGGATAGTGTGGGTCGGCGGCAAGAGCTGCCGAGAATTCCTTATAGGCATCGTCCTCCTTAGCGGCCAGATCGTATGCGAGGCCGAGCATGTAATGCGCCGGCGCCGAGTTTGGATCGACCACCATCATGCGGTCGAATACGCTGGTGACCCCCTTATGATTTCCGGCCCTCCAATAGGCCTTACCCAGCAGATCGAGCGTAGGCATGTCGCTGGGCTGCAAGCGGCTGGCCTGCTCCAGATAGCCGGCAGCCTCGGCGTATCGATTGAGCGCAAAAAGATCGACGCCCGCCAGGTCGAGCGATTGCAGGGTCGGAGCTGACTTCGCGGACGTTTCCAGATATGGCAGCGCAGCGGCATACTGACGCGCGCGAAAGTAGGCGATGCCCAGGTTGCGTCGGGTGATTATATTGCCGGGTTGCAGCCGCAGGGCATGGCTGTACACGCCAATGGCCTCTGCTTCCTTGCCCTGGCGCGCCAGGGCGATTGCGAGATCGTTCAGGATCTGGATCGATTGGGGAGCCAGCCTGGCGGCCGCGCGAAAGTCGTGCTCGGCGCGTACATTGTCACCCGCGTTGAGGGCCTGGGTACCGCCGATCAGCAACGACTGCATGGATTGTGCATTCGCGCTGGCAGGCGGCGAGACGGAGGGGCCGGCTTGACTCCAAACCGCGGGCAGCATTCCGATGATAACGATACCGTGAACGAAAATAGGGCGTACCAAGCGCCATTTTCCGGTGTTTTGCACGGCCTGCAAGGACGGGTTCATTTCAGTAACGATCTTCCCACACCCGTCAATCGTCCCACTTTTCCGCAGGCTGGCGTGACGTCCGTAAGGTTTTTATTGACAATGAACCTGCGTAACCATTAGCGTGGCTTCCAACAGACGCAAACGTTTGCTTTGGTTTGCGGCCCACCATTTGACGAACCCCTTTTGGCGAGGTCACACCGGAATGTCATTAAGAAAAATTCTCATCGCAACAATGACCGCACTTTTACTGGTCCTTCCAGGCAGAATCCACGCACAGGAATTGCAAGGCACACTCACCGGTACCGTGACAGACAAAACCGGCGCTGTTGTATCGGGCGCCACGGTGACGATCGAACAGAATGGCGTTAACGGATCCTCGCGCAGCATTCAGACGAATGCGCGGGGCGGCTATACCCTGACCCACATTCCGGCCGGCACGTATAGCATGACGGTCACGGCTCCCGGCTTTCAGACCTACAAGGCATCGGACGTGACGCTATATGTGGCACAGGTCCGCAGCGTGGATGCGCAACTCCAGCCGGGCTCCGTCAATCAGACAGTGACCGTACAGCAGAATGCCGTTTCGATTGATACGACGACCAGCGCTTTGGCTGGAACAATCTCCGGCAAGCAGGTTCGCGAACTCCAGTTGAACAACCGGAACTTTGAGCAACTGGTTTCGCTGCAGGCCGGCGTGGTGAGTGCGCTGCCCAGCCTTGTGGGATTCGGCCTCAGCAATACGGATCAGGTGTTCGTAAACGGCGCCCGCGGCTCCGCCAATAACTGGACGGTGGATGGCGCGGACATCAACGACAGCGGCTCGAATCTGACACTGCTGAACGTGCCGAGCGTCGATTCCATTCAGGAGTTCACGCTGGAACGGAGCACGTATGACGCGGAGTATGGACGCAGCGGCGGCGGCCAAATCCTGGTTGAAACGCGCTCCGGCACCAGCTCCTTCCACGGCGCTGCCTACGAATTCGACCGCAACACAGCGTTTAACGCGAACAGCTATTTCAACAAGCAGTCGGGATTGCCGCGCGCGGTACAGCATTATAACGACTATGGTTTTGCCATCGGCGGACCGCTGTATATTCCGAAGGTCTACAACACCGCGAAGAACAAGACATTCTTCTTCTGGTCGGAGGAGTGGCGCAAGAACAGTAATCCGGTCACAGCCAGTGTTACGCCGCCCAGCACAGCGGAGTTAAATGGCGTATTTGCTGGCGACATCACCAACACGGCACCTGCCGGATGCGCGACCTACGATCCTAACTCCAAGACCACAACCCTCAACCCGGCCTGTTACAGCAAAAACTCCAAGGTTTATCTCGCCAATTTGTACGACAAATTTCCGGCCAATAATCCAAACGGGCAGTATGTGTTCGCCTACTCGCAACTGGCGAACACCCGTGAAGATCTAGTTCGGCTCGATTACAACATCAACGAAAAGCTGCATG
>JAJZDO010000054.1 GCA_021805955.1 Acidobacteriota bacterium | reverse complement strand
TGGGCGAGTCCTGCAACGGCTTTCGACGGGCTGCCAACACCCCCAGCGGCGCTGCGGCGAAGGAGTTTTGCGCAGTGTCGAAAAAACCGCCATTTGTAACGTCATAGAACCGCGCAATCATGGCATCGGCAATACGTTCTGCCTGGTGGTAGTAGTGCATATGCACGGTCGACTCCCATGCGTCGAGACATGCCAGTCCCAGCGCTGCATAATCGTCGAGCATTCCTGCCACGGGCTTCGCAGGGGTTTTGCTGTCCCCATAGGCCACAACGCGATCCAGGCTGCCATCCACATGCCACGACTCGCGCAGAACTCTGTCGAGAGAGAACAACGCAAATCGGCGCGTGTTTTCGAGTTCCAGCACGCGCGCCGCCTCCAGATACGCCGAAATCGCAAGCCCATTCCAGTTGACATAAACGGTCTTATCGATAAATGGCGTCGGTCGCTGCAACCTTGCGGCATACATTTTCTTCTTTGCAGACCGCAGTAAATCAGTCGCCTGCTTCACGCTGAGCGCAGCGCGACGCGCGACCTCTGCCAGGGAATGATCGATGTGCAGCGTGTTTTTCTGCGGATTGTGGTGCATGTCGCCCAGTTCACCAATGTCGTAATAGACGGCGACAACTTCCATCTCTTCCTGAGTCAAAACCGCAGCGGCCTCTTCGCGCGTCCAGGTAAAGTAGTCGCCGTCGTCGTCGAGAGATTCGTCCGCATCCTGGGACGCATAAAACCCCCCGCGCTCGCGGTCGCTCAATACGGTATCCATCCAATGGATCACTTCCAGCGCAACCCGCGCGTGCTCGGGCTCAACGAAACTCTGAAAGCTGTGAACATAATTTTTCAACAGCTCTGAGTTGTCATACGACATTTTCTCGAAGTGGGGAACAATCCAGCGATCGTCAACGGAGTAACGATGGAATCCTCCGGCAAGATGGTCATACATTCCGCCGCTCGCCATTTTGTCGAGCGTCAGCCTCGCCACATTATGTGCTCCTTCATCCGCGCTGCGTGTCGCATGATCCAGCAACAAATCCAGAATGGATGGGTGAGGAAATTTCGGCTGGGTTCCGAAGCCCCCGCTGTACTTGTCGAATTGCTGCAACGCCGACTGCACCAGCTTTTCGACGATGCCGACATGCAACTCAGCCGACCGGCCGGAAAACGATTCGTTGTATTCGATGGCCGACACGACGCTATCGGCGGACTCCAGCACTTCATCGTTGCGATCATGGTAGGCATGGGCCATGGTCAGCAATACATGGCCGAAACCAGGACGTCCGTAGCGCTCATCTTTTGGGAAATAGGTGCCGCCGAAGAACGGCTTTCCCTCAGGAGTCAGGATGACTGTCAATGGCCACCCGCCCTGACCACTCATGGCTTGCACCGCAGCTTGATAGCGCGTGTCGACGTCGAGGCGTTCATCGCGATCCACCTTGATGGCAATAAAGTGGCCGTTGACGATGTCGGCAATCTCCGCGTCTTCGTAGGATTCACGGTCCATCACGTGACACCAGTGGCACCATACCGCGCCGATGTCCAGCAGGATCGGTTTATTCTCATCGCGGGCCCGGGTAAATGCGGCTTCGCCCCACTCCTGCCAATCGACTGGCTGATGCATGGCAGAGCGCAGATACGAAGACGCTGCTTTCGCCAACCCATTCACGTGTTCTTTTCCGGGCTGCTCGCGCGGGAGTTCAGCCTTGGTGGCTCGCTGACAAAATTCGCCTGCACGCTCCTGTTGATCTTCCATATTGCACTACCCTCCCGTTTGTTAGATGCGAGCTGGTTCCTGCACCAGGCGATGCGCCACCTGTGTGTACAGATCGATCGCCTCCAACTGCTCCTGCTTCGCCAGCCGCTCATGTGACGTGTGCGCCACATGGATGGAGCCAGGCCCCAACAACAGCGGCTCGCCCCAGTTCGACAACGCAGGAACGTCGGTTGTAAACGCTGCGATCATGGTGGGCAGCCCTTCGATGCGCTTCAGCTTCTGAAATGGAATTTCCAGCGTCACGTCCAACTCCGCGTCTCCGCCCAATACATCCCGCAAGGATGCACGAATTTTGTCCGACGGCCCCACCAAACGCACAAGAATCGTGGCCGAGGCTGCATCTGCGATCACATTGGGCGCGTGGCCGCCTTCGATCAAACCAATATTCAGCGTGGACGGGCCGACTTCCGGATCGGAAGGCAGAGGCATATGCAGCAGACGCTCCAGAACGGAAACCAGCTTATGAATCGCGGAGTCTCCCAACTCCGGATAGGCAGAATGCGCCATCTTCCCGCGAGCGCGAATGACAGCGTTCAGTACGCCCTTCGATGCCAGCGCCAGACGATTGTCTGTAGGCTCTCCATTGATCAGGAACCGGCTGCCCTTGGGGTGCTGATTGGCGATTTTCGCCCCGTGACTACCTCGTTCTTCGCCAACCAGGAACAACAGCCCAACGCGCACCCCTATACCGCGCAACCGTTCCGCTGCCGCAATTTGTGCAGCGATGATGCCCTTGGCATCGCTGCTGCCGCGTCCGTAGATGTACTGGTCGTCTTCCCGGCTGGAAAAAAACGGCGGCACCGTATCCATGTGTGTCGACAGAACCACATCGGGAGGGTCGCTGGAAATTCCCGCGTATACATTAAACCGTTCACGGCCGGCGCTATGCGGAACCGGTGTCGTTTCTACCTGAAAGCCGCGCTTCCGAAGATAGTCGGAAAGAAAATGGCCGACAGCGGCTTCGTTTTCACTGATGGATTCGATATCCACCAACTGGCGTGTGAGTGCAACAGGGTCTGTAGGCATGCAATTCCAGCATACCGCTACCCTGAGTGATCCACGGTGTACGGTGCAACTTCTCAGATGCACGTAAACTATCCCTACTGCCGACCTATGGAATCCTCGCCCATTACACCGTCCATTCGATCCTTCGATCTCTCCGGTCCCACGGGCACGCTGGAAGCGCTGCTGAACCCAGGCCGTGACGACGCCCCCTACTGTGCATTGGTTTGTCATCCTCACCCAATGGGAGGAGGCACGATGCACAACAAAGTGGTGTATCGCGCGATGAAAGCTCTCCATGGTCTTGGATTCCCCGTATTGCGCTTCAACTTTCGCGGAACTGGCCGAAGTCAGGGGTCGCATGACAACGGTCACGGAGAACAGGACGATGTGCGCGCTGCACTCGATTGGCTGAAGCAGGAATTTCACCGACCTATTTTGTTCGCCGGGTTTTCCT
>JAJZDO010000074.1 GCA_021805955.1 Acidobacteriota bacterium | reverse complement strand
GCCAGCGATCCGGCGGAGCTATGCGGAAAATCATGCTTCGAGCCCGAAAAAACCTCTACGAAAGCGCCAAACCCAGACTGAAGACTGCTCCGAGACCGAACGAGACACCCTTCTGCCCTATCAGACCGCCGAGCTGTCCGATGAAATCGATCCGTGTGAGATATCGCGGCTAGACCGGATTGGCAGATTCTGTAGTTGAAGGAGAGTCGGTCATTCTTCTGAGCGCAACGAAGAATCCAGAGGGTGACGGTCGCGTTTACGAAGCCTATCTCGTCTGGATTCTTCAATTCGCTGTGCGGAGCCTGCCCTGAGCGAAGTCGAAGGGTTCAGAATGACTCGCTCCCACAATCATCTACACCAACTGTGAATCCGCTATAGCAACCTCGTGACCCGCAACGAACTTTCTGACGACGCGTTCGGCAGACTACGCCGCGACCCGGAAAATTTCCATCAGACCAGGTCGGAGACAAATCCGAACGAGTGTTCGCGCAACAATTGGCCGGCGTGCCGCAGATCTCCCATCCGCAAGGCATCGATGATCGGCTGATGCGAAAGGACCGCTTCCGGCAACCGGTCCACGCGCCGCTGCACATTCAAGCGCGCGCGCATACAGATGCCCAGAGATTTCCAGGCCCGCTGTATCTCCTGATTCTGGCAACGCTCCATAATGCAACGATGAAAGTTACGATTATGGCACGCCATGTCCTGCAGATTGCCTGCCTGCACAGCGACGCGCATTGCAGCGTATTCTTTTTCTAATATCTGAACGGATTCCTCCGGAAAATCGGCGATAAATTCGGTCGCCGCATGTTCCAGAATGCCGCGCAATTGGTACGCATCGCGCAGCTCTGTGGGCGATAGCTCGCGCACGCGCGCCCCGCGATACGGTTCCGACTTCACGACCCCAATGGCTTCCAGTTTGCGCAGGGCTTCGCGCACCGGAGCCTGGCTCACGCGGAATTCTCGCGCCAGAGTCAGCTCTTTTAGCCGCTCGCCGGGCTGATAGGTGCCATCCATAATGCGCTCCAGGATCGTCCATCGAACGCGATCATGCGCGCAATTGCGGTCGACTGCCGTGACCGTGGGGGAATTCCGTTCTCCCTCTTCGGCCATCATCGAAGCAATCAAGGATTTGATTTCCACGATGGAAGCACGAGCTGGGTCGTTGACGACGCTTGCATCGTCGCAGAGAGGTTGAATGATTTCATTTCCATTCATCGAATGTTTCCATTTCAAGAACAACGCTCATTCGTGTGGTAGCTGGCTTCGGTTCCATCCGCCGCCCAGCGCCTTCACCAGCAGAACGCTGGCCGTCATGCGTCGGGTGACAAGGCTCGCCGCCGTTAATTCGCTGGACAGAACGACACTCTGCGCCTGAATCACATTCAGGTAGGGGTCTAGTCCACGCGTATACAACTTCATGGCAATATCCATCTGTTGCTGCGCGGAAGCGACGGCGAGGTTTTCCGTCTGGATTTCCCGCTCCAGGGTACGCAGCGCGATAAGATTGTCTTCCACTTCCTGATACGCGGTCAGCACGGTCTGGCGATAATTGGCCACGGTCCCGTCGTAGTTGGCCTGCGCTATGGTATTGAGCGCGTGACGTTGTCCCCAGTCCACCAACGGATCTGCGGCGGACAATCCCATCGACCAGAAAGAGCTTGGGCCGGTAAACCAGTTTCCAGGCTGGCTGCTCTCAACCCCGCCGATACCGAAAATCGTGAAGTTGGGATAGTACGCCGAGCGGGCAATCCCGATCTGTTCATTGGCGGATGCCATCTGTCGTTCCGCAATGGCAATGTCAGGGCGGCGCTCAAGTAACTGCGACGGCAGGCCCGGTGGAATGGAAGGCAGGGTGTACGCAACCACACGCGCTGGAATGGTGAGCGACGCAGGAGGTTCCCCGATCAGGATCGCAATCGCGTGCTCATTCTGTGCGCGGGCAATGCCCACATCCTGGTCCTGCGCGCGCGTCAGTTCCAACTGTGTGCGCGCCTGCTGCACATCCAGGTCGGAATCCAGACCCGCATGGAACAGCTGCAGGGTGAGCTGCAACGCCTTTTCATCCGCAACAACGGTTTCGTCCAGGATGGACTGCTGCGAATCCAGGCCACGCATCTGAAAGTAGTCGAGTGCGAGTTCGGCCTGCAGAATCAACTGAACGTTCACGATATCCGCAGCGCTGGCCTGCGCGTTTTCGCGAGCTGCGCGCACTGTGCGTCGCACGCGGCCCCAGATGTCCGGTTCCCAGCTGACATCCAGCGGAAGCGTGAAATCGTTGTACTGGTTGAGCGACGGAAAATAAAAAGTCCTGTGCTCCGAGCCACGCTGCCGGGTTGCACTGGCGCCGGCGCTCAAAAACGGAAAATAGTTCGCGCGCTGATACTTCACCATGGCTCGCGCCTGGGTGTATTGCGTGATGGTGATCTTCAACGACTGGTTGGAGACACTCACCTTGTCTTCCAGGGAATTCAGTTCCGGATCGCCATAGACTTCCCACCAATGGCCGCGAAGCTGCTGGTCCGCCGGCTGCGCGGGCTGCCATCCGGCAACTGTTTTGAACTGCGGCGTCGTGGGCGCACTGGGCCGGTGATAGTTCGGCCCCACGGTGCAACCAGTCACACTGAAGACCAGGGCGAGAGCCGCCGCAATGCTCGTCTTCGCATAACTCCGCTTCATGAAGACTTCCCTGCATCGGCTGAATTTGCAGGCCCGGCGTTGGCCGGCGACGAGCTTGTCCGGTCTGGCCTGCCATCGACATCGACAACGCGCACCTTCTCGTTTTCGGTAATCGAGTCCGGCGGATTGTTAATAATGCGATCCTGCGGAGTCAGTCCGCTGAGCACCTCAACCCGGGTACCCCAGTCGCGACCCACCGCGATCCCTTGCAGATGGGCACGATCCTGGGCATCGACGGTGACCACGCGTAAACCTTCCGATCGGAAAAGCATCGCATCGACTGGAATAATCAGCGCCGGATGCGTGATGGGAAGCTGCAGATGGACCTGCGCATACGCGCCTGGCAGCAACTCATGTTTCCGATTGGGAATATCGACTTCGACCATCAACGTGCGCGTATTCAGATCGATGGCATTCGCGGTGCGCACAATCGTCCCCTTGAAGACGCGTCCGGAATATCCCGGAACATCGATGTTCGTCGTCACGCCGGGTCGCGCCTCGGACACATACACGCTGGGCACATTCACAAAGATGCGCACTGTGTCCACGCTGGAACCC
>JAJZDO010000293.1 GCA_021805955.1 Acidobacteriota bacterium | reverse complement strand
GCGAAGGGGCGCTTTGCGCTATCCCTGCCGACACCCTTGCCAGAGGGCTAGCGCGGATCCGCAACTTCCCGGACGATCCGTTCGGACTCGGGCAACCAAAGACGAGACAACGAGTTCTGAAATTCTTCGATCGGCACGGGCTTGCCAAACAGATAACCCTGATGCGCGTGGCAGCCGTTGCGTTCGAGAAAGTCGCGCTGCTGTTCTGTCTCCACCCCTTCGGCAATGACCTTCAAGCCGAGGTTGTCGGCCATCCCGATGATGGTGCGGACGATCGCCGCATCGTTCGGGTCAGTGGCGATGTCGCGCACGAAACTCTGGTCGATCTTGATTTGGTCCAGCGGTAAATGTTTGATGTAGGTCAGCGAGGATTGTCCGGTGCCGAAGTCATCCAGTGAGAAACGGATGCCGACTCTCCGCAGTGTCTGCATTTTACCGATGCTGTCGTCAATGTCGTGCAGCACCAGAGATTCAGTCAGTTCGAGTTCAAGCCCATAGTTGAGGGGATCGACGCCGGTGTCTTTCAGGACTTCAAGCACCTGACTGACAAAATTCGGTTGACGGAACTGCCGTGCGCTGACGTTGACGGAAATCTGCAAATGACGGGTCAGCGGATCGACTTGCCATGCCTTGAGTTGCGTACAAGCCATGTGCAGCACCCACGCGCCGATCGGCACGATGAGGCCGCTTTCTTCGGCGATCGGAATGAATTCCATAGGCGAAACCAGACCCCGCTCGGGATGCTGCCAGCGCAGCAGTGCCTCGGCCCCCACAACACTCTGTCCATCGACCTGTACCTGATAGTAGAGTTTGAGTTGCTGGAGTGGCAGCGCCTGGCGCAGATCATCCGTCAGGGCGGCACGCGCTTCCAGTTCGGTCTGCATGGCGGGATCGAAGAAACGCAGGGTATTATGACCGGCAGATTTGGCTTGATACATGGCGGTATCGGCGTGCTTGAGCAGATCAGACATGCCGATCTTCTCTCCGCAGAACAGGCTGATGCCGATGCTGGATGAACTGTGATATTCGATCCCGTGAAGATTGAAAGGCTGGTTGATGGCCGAAAGAACGTGCTCTCCGACATCCTGGGCTGCCGCTGCCGCCTGCTGGGGGTCCCCACTCAGATCCTCGAGCATGATGACGAACTCGTCGCCCCCCAGGCGGGCGACCGTATCGGTGGTGCGCACGCAGTTCTGGAGGCGTTTGGCGACCTCGATCAGCAGCAGGTCTCCCATGTCGTGCCCACGGGTATCGTTCAGTGTTTTGAAGTTGTCCAGATCGATGAACAGCAATGCCCCTTCGTGCCGACTGCGCGCGCTGGAGGCCATGGCCTGTTGCAGGCGGTCCCGCAACAGGCTCCGATTGGGCAGGTTGGTGAGCGGGTCATGGAAAGCAAGCCGATGTATTTTTTCATCGGCTTCCTTGCGTAGCGTGATGTCGGAAAACACCCCGACATAATTCGTCACCTGTCCCTCTGCATCGGTGACCGCGGTGATGGTCAGCCATGCCGGGTAGGCCTCGCCATTCTTGCGCCGGTTCCAAAGTTCTCCCTGCCAGTATTTGTCGCGGGTGAGGGTTTCCCACATATCATGGTAAAACACCGTATCCTGTCGTCCGGATTTGAGCAGGGTGGGGGTCATGCCTATCGCTTCGAGGGCATCATAGCCGGTCAATCGAGTGAAAGCGCGATTGACCTGGAGGATATGTTGGTCCCGGTCGGTAATCAGGATGCCTTCCTGGGTCTCGAAGGCCGTGGCGGCAATGCGCAGCTTCTGCTCGGCGCGCTTGCGCTCGCTTTCCCGATCGAAATTGTCCAGTGCAAACGAGATATCCCGGGCCATTTCATCCAGAAGATTGACCATTTCCGTGTCGAATGCGTCAGGATGTACGTGGTAAACAGAGAGCGCGGCAAAGGGTTTTCCGGCACGCAGGATCGGAAAAACCCCGCTCGATCCAAAGCCGTAGCGCAAAGCCCGCTCGTGCCATGACGCCGCAGTATCATTATTCTGGAAATGGTTGGCAACCACGCTACGGCTCTCGCGGAAGGCGATACCCGTTTTTCCACGCCCTTCAGGGACATCTTCCCGTGAAGAAATCACCAGTCCGTTCAGGTATTCGGAATTTCCATAACTCACCACCGGTTCGATCAAGCCATTGGCTTCATTCACCTGGCCGATCCAGGCCAGTTTCAGTCCGCCGAAATCTACCGCCATTCTGCACGCCAGCGGGAACAGGGAGGATTCGTCATCCATCCGCACGATGGCCTGATTGACTTCACTACGTGCCCGATAGAGTTTTGTCAGGTGCTCGATGTGTGCCTCCGAGGCCTTGTGCCGGGTAATGTCACGCACAACCGCCTGAAGGACGGTTTCTCCGTCCAGATTCATCACATTGAGTAACACATCAGCGTGAAATGGCTGATCGGTGTCGACTCGTTTGTGCATCCACACGAAGTGGTCGCTGCCATTTTTGATCGCATGGGCAATATGTCGATCGGCCAGTGTTCTGGAATCCCCGCCACAGGGTTGCACCGGTGGTGACAAATCGGCAGGATGTTTGGAGCAGAATTCTTTCTTCGACGTGCAACCGAATAATGCCAATGTCGCCTTGTTGCAATCCAGGAATCTTTCATCGTTCAGTAACATGATCGCATCGCTGGTGGATTCATAGAGCGTGCGCAATTTCATCTCGGAGACTTTCAGCGCATCATCCGTCTGTTTGCGCGCGGTAATGTCACGTCCGATGACCATCAGTTCCTTGCGTTGGCCTTTCTCGTTGAAGATCGGAACCTTGCGCGTCTCGATGATCATGTCTCTGCCCTCTGCATCCGCAAAGGTTTCTTCACCCACCAGCAACTGTCCGGCTTGCCAGGCCCTTTCATCGCTCGCCAGGCATCCCTCGTGCGCCGCACGGTATGCCGGCTGCAGATCCGCCAACTCCATTTCGGTTTTGCCCTGCCAGGGAAGGTCATGCAACTGGAACATCTGTCTGGCCGGTTCGTTGATGATCAGCCAGCGTCCCTCGCCATCCTTCAGGAAAACCGGATCAGGGATGGCCTCGATCAACGCCGTCAGTTGCTCGGCATGGCGCAGCATCTCAGGTTGTTTTTCGAGCCAGGCCTGTCGGTTACGCATTGGTCTGACGATCAGGACATAGAGTGCAGTGGAAATAACCGCGGTGAGTATCATGGGATCGAGGAAAACCTGGAGGACGGATCCACGGCAGGCGGCAGCGGCAGCCCAGGAT
>JAJZDO010000263.1 GCA_021805955.1 Acidobacteriota bacterium | reverse complement strand
TTGTTTACCTTCTTCGACAAGCCCGCAGGCCAAGTGGTGGTCAGCAGCCCCAGCACCTTTATCCCCGCCGTGCAGGAGGTGGCGCATATGGCCACCCGCACTGGCCCCATGCCGCCTACCACTATTGAGGCGCGGCCCGCCGTCGCCGCTGTTCGCTAACGGCGCACTGCGCCTACCCACGACACCTTTACGGGGAGTCATTCTGAACAGAGTCCGCGAATGCGGACGCAGTGAAGAATCCAGAGGCTGATGCTGGGTGGATGGAGTAGGGGTTCTCTGGATTTCCATTCAATTCGCCTACGGCTTGCTCAGGGCAGGCTTTCGCTTCCGAACAAGCGAAGTGGGTAAGCGTGTCCAGCGCCGCGGGAATGGATCTGCTGCACCCACACAGTCGCTTCCCAAAATGAAACACGCATTCCTGTCGTCTCCAGGCGGGAATCTCTTCTCAAAATCTTTGATATTCCCGATGATTTCCCTAGGCGTGCCTGTAAGGATAGGCGGGAGACGAGCCAGAGCCGAGTGTGCGGAGGGCGTGACGAGTGGTTCGAGTACTGTTCATTTTCGGCACGCGCCCAGAGGCGATTAAGCTCTGTCCGGTGATTGCGCGTCTGCGCGCGGATGCCGATAGATTTCACGTCAGCGTATGCGTAACGGCACAGCACCGCCAGTTGCTGGATCAAGTGTTGGATGTGTTTGGAATTCGGCCGGACTACGATCTGAACACGATGTATCCGGGGCAGACCCCATTGCAGGCGACGGCGCGGATGCTGGAGCGGCTGGAGGGAATCGTACGGGTGGCCAGCCCAGATCTTGTGCTGGTGCAGGGCGATACGATGAGCACATTTTGCGGGGCGATGGCGGCATTTTATGCAGAGATTCCCGTGGTGCATATTGAGGCGGGACTGCGTACCGGGGATATGCGGCATCCCTTTCCGGAAGAAATGAATCGTGTACTGGTCGCGCGACTGGCTGGCTTGCACTGTGCGGCTACGCGGCGCGCGGAACAAAATCTTCTGGCAGAAGGTGCGCGGAAAGAAACGATTGCGGTGACGGGCAACTCCGGCATTGACGCGGTGTTGCAAGTGCGACAGCGTTTGCGGGATGGTGAGTTGCCTGCACATCCGTGGCCAGGCCCAGGGGACGGAAGCAAGTTGATCCTGGTGACGGCACATCGGCGGGAGAGTTTTGGAGCGGGATTGGAGAGGATTTGCCAAGCACTGTTGCAACTGGCAGCACGCGGGGATGTGCAGATACTGTACCCGTTGCATCCTAACCCAAGTGTCACGGAACCGGCGCGACGGTATTTGAGCGGGCAGAAGCGCATTCATTTACTGGAGCCGCTGGACTATGTTTCTTTTGTGGACTTGATGCAGCGCTCGTATCTGATCCTGACCGATTCTGGCGGGATACAAGAGGAGGCTCCGTCGCTGGGCAAGCCGGTATTGGTGTTGCGCGAGAAAACGGAACGTCCAGAGGCTGTGGAGGCGGGAACATCCAGGCTGGTGGGGCGCAGCGTGGAGAAGATTGTGCGCGAGGCGGAGCGCTTGTTGGACGATCCCGTGGAGTATGCAACGCGCAGCCGAATTCATAATCCTTATGGGGATGGGAAGGCCAGTGCGCGGATTGCGGATGCTCTGTTGGCCTATGTTGCGCAAACGAAGACTGCGCCGCGTGGACGGCGAGCCGCAACGCTAGCTGTACCGCTTGCAGTACCCGTGCCTGCGGTGGAGAGAATCCACGGAGTTAGCTAGGGTTTGTGAAGGATGGAATGGTGCGCCCGACAAGATTCGAACTTGTGACCTAACGCTTCGGAGGCGTTCGCTCTATCCATCTGAGCTACGGGCGCATCCCCTTTAGGCTACCACGGTGCTGGTTGGGCGCGAATGGAGTCATTTTGCGCGCCATGAGCCGACTTGAATGATATTGGAGAACTCTTTACATCCTCCCCCAAAGACAGCGTGTCATTCCGAGCGAGCGTAGCGAGTCGAGGAATCTGCGGTAGTACTACGAAGAGAGCATCGCTATCACGGTGTCGTCTTCTTCCGCTCCAGTTCCAGCATTACGGATTGGATCAGTTCCTTGGCCCAGTTCATGTTCTGCAACACGGCCTGCACATCCAGCGCGGGCACATTGGGATTGCGCGAAGAGGTGCAGTAGACGCCATGCTGCCCAATCAAAATCAGCGCATCGGTCAGCAGGTCGAGCGTCACAGCCAAGCGTCCGCGCTCGACCCCCAACATGAACTCATGCTGCTCCAGCGCGGCGCGGTGCTCGTCAAATACAGGGGTCATACATTCTGTCCCGGTCGCCAACGCAGCACGGGCTTGCGCGCCGCCGTCACCTCATCCATGCGGGCCACGCGCGTCGAGTGCGGAGCGTTCAACACCAGCGCTGGATTCTCCTCGACCTCGCGCGCGATCTGCCGCAGCGCATCAATCAACAAATCCAACTCTTCCTTCGACTCGCTCTCGGTCGGCTCAATCATCAGTGCACCGGGCACGATCATCGGAAACGAAACCGTGTACGGATGGAAGCCGTAATCAATCAGCCGCTTGGCAATGTCGCCGGTCTTGACGCCGTGGCGCGCCTGTCGTCGATCACTGAAGACCACCTCATGCAGTGAGGGCGTCGCGTAGGGCAGATCGTAAACATCTTCCAGATGCTTGCGCACGTAGTTCGCATTCAACACTGCGTCCTCCGTGGTCTGGCGCAGGCCGTCCGGCCCGTTGGCCAGGATGTAGGCCAGTGCGCGCACGAACATGCCAAAGTTTCCATAGAAGGCGCGCACGCGGCCCACACTTTGCGGGCGATTGTATTCCAGACGCAACGCGCCGTTGGCATTTTCCACGACGACAGGAATCGGCAAAAAAGGCTCTAGAATTTTCTTGCAGACGACTGGCCCCGACCCCGGACCGCCCCCACCATGCGGCGTGGAAAATGTTTTGTGCAGATTCAGGTGCATCACATCCACGCCAAAATCACCGGGGCGCGTTTTGCCGACCAGCGCATTCATGTTCGCGCCGTCCATGTAGAGCAGCGCTCCCTTGGCGTGCAGAATATCGGCGATCTTGTGAATCTCACTTTCAAATACGCCGATGGTCGATGGATTCGTCAGCATCAGCGCAGCGGTGTCGCTACAAACAGCGCGCTCCAGTTGCGTCACATCCACCATGCCGTTTGCATTCGACTTCAGATTCTCCACCTGATAGCCGCAAATGGCTGCCGTGGCCGGGTTGGTGCCGTGCT
>JAJZDO010000105.1 GCA_021805955.1 Acidobacteriota bacterium | reverse complement strand
ACTTGGCGTGACGGCACCTTTGCCCTTAGGGGTTGAGACATGGAAAGCGCAATGGAGGAGACCCGCCTGGGTTGGTTCCGAACGCATAGGAATCTTGTGCTCGTCGTCTGGGTTGGGCTAGGATTGCTCGCCGGAATCTACGCCTGTACTTTTGTCCGCACCTCCGATGTTACCAAGCTCGCGGTTGTGACGGCTGTGTCGAATCCAGTGGTGTTGGAACAGATTGGCAGCCCGATGGAGACAGGTTGGCTCTTCCCGGCGAAGATCGCACTCCGGCGCGATAGCGGACATGCCCGATTTTCCATTTCCATCTCCGGCCCGCGCGGCAGGGGAACCCTCTACACGGAGGCGCTGAAGGAAGCAGGTGTTTGGCGCCTCGTGATGCTGGAATTCAGAAAGAACGGCAGCTCCGACAGGATCGACTTGCTGACGAGCGGCGCCATCCAACGCGCCGCACCTCCACAATGAGTAGGGCCTCGCCGCGAGTCGCCGGCGATCCAAAACACAGCTGTTCCATGGAAAATTGAGATTCCTGGCGTGCAACGTATTACAATCTGGTTAAAGGATTTTTCATTGGAGATGAATCGACTCCCGAATGAAAACGTCCAATGAGTGTTGCAACATCCCCGTGGATTGGGTGGCGTGGCAGAGCAAATGCCGGCGTCACAGTGAACCCACTGCAACAATGTAAAGAAATGCTTTCAACATCCCCGTTCCACTGCCGGTAAGGCGCGGAACTGAAGGCGGAAATCACGTGGCTACATTAGTCGAACCCGCTGTTACTATGCCGGTCGAATCCACGCAGGATGCGTGTTCACTGGACAACTATCTGGCGATGCCGGACCACACCATGGACGGCCGCATTGCTGCCGCCCGCGCGCGCCTGGGGAAAGATGCGCTGATTATTGGGCATCACTACCAGCGCGATGAAGTAATTCAATTCGCCGACTACACCGGCGATTCTTACAAACTTTCCAAAATCGCGTCGGAATCGAACAGCCGCTACATCCTGTTCTGCGGCGTGCATTTCATGGCGGAAAGCGCCGACATTCTGGCCCAGCCATGGCAGCAGGTCGTACTGCCGGATCTCAACGCTGGCTGTTCCATGGCCGATATGGCGGACATTTCTCAGGTGGAGGAATGCTGGGCGAAGCTACATGCCGCCGGATTGGACGGACCGGCCGCCGGTGGACTGGTGCCGCTGACGTACATGAATTCGACGGCAGCCATCAAGGCATTTTGCGGCGAGCGCGGCGGACTGGTTTGCACCTCCTCGAACGCCAAGGGGGCGTTTGAATGGGCGTTTGCGCGCGGCAGCCGTATTCTTTTCCTTCCCGATCAGCATCTTGGGCGCAATACTGCCTATGCCATGGGGATTCCGCTATCGGAAACGGTCGTATGGGACCCGTATCAGATCAATGGAGGATTGACGCTGGATCGCTTGCGGGCGGCCCGGGTCATCTTGTGGAAGGGCCACTGCTCGGTCCACCAACGTTTTTTGCCGGAACATGCGGACAAGGTTCGCGCCAAATATCCGGGGATCCAGGTCATTGTGCATCCGGAATGCCGATTGGAACTCTGCCAGAAGGCAGATGCGATCGGCTCGACAGAACGTCTGATCAAAATTATTGAAGACGCGCCGGAGGGATCGATGTTCGCCGTGGGTACGGAGATTCATCTGGTGAACCGGCTGGGCAAGCGGTTTGCTCCGCTGGGAAAGAAAGTCATCACGCTCGACGATTCCGGTTGCCTGTGCACGACCATGTTTCGGATTTCGCCGCAGCATCTGGCCTGGGCGCTGGAAAATATGGTGGAAGGCAGGGTTGTGAACCGTATCCGCGTCCACGAGGAAATTAAGCATTGGGCGCGCGTGGCTCTAGGTCGTATGCTGGAGATACGGGGGTAGCCGTATGAAGACGTTTTCCCTGGAAGAAGCTCAGACGCTGGTACCGGTTCTGGAATCGCTGATGAAGAATGCGATGGAGGCGAAGAAGACGGCGGAGACCATCTCCGAGGAAATGCAGCATCTATCGCAGCGCATTTTTATGAACGGCGGGACCCTGGTCCACATTGCCGCCGTCGCCAAGCGGCGCGCGCAGCAGGACAAGTCCGTGCAGCAAGTGAAAGATACTATGGAGGAGATCGACTCGATCGGCGTGCAGGTGAAGGACCTGGATACCGGACTGCTGGATTTTCCCTGCCGACTGGGTGACGAAATTGTTTTGCTGTGCTGGAAGATGGGCGAGACGGAGATTCGTCACTGGCACACCATGGATTCCGGCTTTAGCGGCCGCCGCGCCGTCGATGAGCGCTTTCGCCGCCCGCAGAAGCCAAAGCCGAATTAGAGTCGTTCATCCCTGCTCGGTGCCCGCCAATCATTCCATGATGCAGATTTTTCTGAGAGGGGAAAGCTGCGCGGAAATTCGTCCGCTGCTTATCTTCTCCTCGGCTGTGGAAATCGTCCCCTTGACCAATGATAATAATTATTTTTTAATTGGAGTGATCGGATGACAACAACTTCTCAAGCCTTTCGAGCTTTCTGCGCCGAACATGGTCTGGCGGCGACGCATCAGCGCCAGATTTTGTTTGAAGTGGTTCAGGAGATGGAGGGCCATCCATCTCCTGAGGAAATCTATGCTCGTGTGCGCCGTCGCATTCCTTCTGTCTCGCTGGCGACGGTGTACAAAAATCTGCATCTTTTTATCGAGAGGGGGGTTGTAGGAGAAGTCAGCTTGCATCACGGTTCTTTGCGGATCGAAACCAACCGTGCTGCCCATCACCATCTGGTCTGCAGAGGTTGCAAGTCGATCACAGATCTGGATGAAAAAAGCTTCAAGTTAGAAATGGAACGTGACTATGTTTCACCCGCATTTCAGGTCGAGCGCTATTCCATTGAGGTCGTCGGGCTGTGCCCGGCCTGCAAGAAAAAATCGTCAAGAGTGCCGATGAAATGATGTTTTTGCAATCGAAAGCGTATTTCATGGGCGCAGGGAGCCTCACGCAACAGAACAGGACTCATTCCGCAGAAAGGACAAGCCAATGCCAGAAAAGGACACAGTGAAACCAGGCGACGTGACGAAGCGTGTCGGAGTGGAAGTCATTCGCGCTCGGGGTGTCGATGTCGAGAAACTTATCAAGGTGCTCGTCGCCAACGCGGCGGCCGAGTTTGCCAGCACGTATTACTACTACACCATTCTCCGCATGAACCTCGCCGGCCATGAGGACTACAAGGAAATATGCGAGGACGCCAGGTTGGAAGATCGGGCCCACTGGGAACTGATCGTCCCGCGCATCTATGAGCTGGGGGGCCATCTTCCCAACGACCTGAAGGCATTTCATGACCAGGCCGGCTGTGCCGCGGCCAAGCTGCCGGACCCGCCCACAGCTGTCAACATCCTTACCTTGCTCTTGGAGTCGGAGCGCTGCGCCATCCGAAGTTGGAGCGCCGTCTGCGATATGACCTTCGGCAAGGACCCGCGCACCTACGACATGGCGGCGCGTATTTTGAATGAGGAAATTGAGCACGAGGCGTGGTTCATAGAACTGCTGGCCCACGAGCGTGATGGAAAGTCGATCCCTTCCGGCCATTTCCGCCGCGGCACGCCGGGCGAAGCGCCGTACAGCAAGAACCGGGGATTCTACAATCCATAGTGGCGAATATCGAAGATGACAATACGAAAGAGCGGAACTTTCGGGTGGTGCTGGAAACTCCCGAGGGTCTCCGCTCTTTTGCTTGCGGCGATCGGGAACATATTTGGAATGCTGCCGAGGCCAACGGAGTGACGCTACCCTCCATCTGTCACCAGGGTCGTTGCCTCACCTGCGCGGGCCTGCTGCTGGAAGGAAAAGTCGAGCACGACCATCCGGATGTGTATTTTGCCGAAGACAAAATCGCGGGCTATGTTCTGCTCTGCCGCGCCATGCCGCGCAGCGATGTGCGCATTCGCACCCATCAGGAATGGGAGATGCGGGCATACCGCGTGGCGAAGGGGTTGCCGGCTCCCTATGCATAGTCATGTGTGCCCCAGAGCCTGCCCTGAGCGTGTTGAAGGGTATCATCCGCCGCGGCGCATGATACCTGGGATTCCATCGCAAGCACTTTGTTATCCTGAATAGTTGAATGATTTTCTACATTGGCGCGTATGGAACGCCAGCCGGATTTCCACCTAAACCAAATTAAAGGGGCGACAAACATGCTACAAATTGGCGAAAAATTTCCCGACTTTTCTCTGACAGCTACGGTTTCGACAGACAAGGATGAGGCGAAAGCCTTTACGACCATCACGCAGGAATCCTATCCCGGCAAGTGGAAGCTCTACTTCTTCTGGCCGAAGGACTTTACCTTCGTCTGTCCCACAGAGATTGCCGCGTTCGGCAAGCTGAATCGGGAGTTTGCGGACCGCGACTGCCAGGTTCTCGGCGCCAGCACGGACAATGAGTACGTTCACGCCGCGTGGCGCACCCATCATGCCGACCTGAAGGATTTGCCCTTTCCCATGCTTTCCGACATCAAGCGCGATCTTAGCGGTCAGCTTGGAATTCTGGATGAGCAGGCGGGCGTTGCGCAGCGAGCCACCTTCCTCGTGGACCCTGAAAACGTCATCCGCTTTATCTATGTGACCGATCTTTCCGTTGGCCGCAACCCGCAGGAAGTTCTGCGCGTGCTGGATGCATTGCAGACCGACGAGCTGTGCCCCTGCAACTGGCAAAAGGGCGACGCAACTCTCCAGGTCCGATAGGCGAAGTGAAAGGACAATGCATGCCTCTCGATGAATTGATCGACGGCCTTCCTGAATATGCGAAGGACCTGAAGTTGAATTACTCCTCACTGGTGCGCCAGAACATCGAGCTTACCAAGACGCAAGCATGGGGAACTTTGCTGGTGAGCGCCATTGCCACGCGGCAGTCTATTCTGACAGGGGCCGCGTTGCAGTCGTCGGCGGAGCATTTGACCGCGGAGCAGGTGGACGCGGTCAAAACGGCGGCGGCGTTGATGGGAATGAACAACATTTTCTATCGCTTCCATCACCTGACCAGGAATGAGAAGTACGGCACGATGCCCGCGCGGCTGCGGATGAACGGCATTCGCGCGCACAAGGCCGATCCGGTGGACTTTGAGCTGTGGTGCCTCGCCGCCTCCGCTGTCAACGGCTGCGGCAAGTGTATCGATGCCCACGAGAATGTGTTGCGGCAGAAGG
Source organism: Acidobacteriota bacterium (assembly GCA_021805955.1). The sequence continues at coordinate 5,796 of JAJZDO010000105.1, read as the reverse complement.
GGATTACAGAAGAGCAGATCGTCGCCGCGGTCCGCATCGCCTCCATTGTGCATGCGATCGGCACGGTGCTGGATATGGAATACAGCTCCGTGATGGGACCCGTGTTGCAGCAGTAAAAACGGCAAGCAGGCGCGTCGGAGTGCGTTTCTCTCAGGCAGAAGGAGCGGGTACACTATCCATGTATGAGGCTACGGATTTCTCTCTCTGGCGCGCTGTGCGGATTTGCCATCGTTTTCCTGGCTGTTGTCGTTCCGGCCACGACAGGCTGCAAAGGCTTCTTTATGCCGGTCTGCCAGGCGAATAACGACTGCGTGAGTAGCGGAAGCGGTAGTGGAAGCGGTAGCGGTAGCGGCGGCGGTAGCGCAACTTACAGTTCATATGCATATGTGGCCAATGCCACTACAGAAACCATTGCAGCTTTTCCGCTTCCGACTGCGACATTTACCAGCATCTCGGGTACCTCCTACAACCTGAGCAGCGCGCTGAGCGCATTGGCCGCCACTCCGAAGGGCACGTTTCTCTACGTGGCAACCGGGGGGAATGGTTCAGTCTTTGTGTATAGCATTGGTACGAATGGGGCGCTGACGCTGGGAAACAGCGGCAGTCCAGTGGCTTCGACTCTGAATCCGACCTGGATGACCATCGATCCCAGCGGCAACTGGTTGTTTATGGTCTCTTCCGATTTAACGGCGCTATTTGAATATCAGATCAATCCCACGACCGGGGCACTGACGCAGATTGGCCAGGGAATCACACTCGACGCAGGCAGTCCCACTCAAGTCTATGTCACCCCCAACGACCAATACCTATATGTTGGCCTGGGAAGCGGTGGCACGGACGGATTCACGTTCAACAGCACCAGCGGCGCGCTAAGTGGGCAGATGCATCTGGCGCCGCTCAACGGGGCATCGGACAATACGTTTGCAGCCGATAACAATTCAGCCTATTTATTTGTCGGTGAAGCGGGATCGGGCATTCGTGTTTTGACGATCGGAACGGGCGGCGCGCTGAAGGAGGTCGCCGGTTCGCCGTTTACCTCTCCGCTCGGCCCGCAGTCTATCGTGGTCGATCCAAGCAATACATATGTCTATGTCGCCAACCGCACCGCGAATGTCATCACCGGATATACGCTGGGGACTGGCGGCACGCTGACACAACTCTCCAGTTCGCCGTTTGCCACTGGCTCCGCGCCGACCGCGATATCGCTGGATTCGACGGGAAAATATCTGCTGGTGATTAATGCTGGTGGCTCGCCGGACCTGCAGGTGTTCAGTTTCGACGCGACCATCGGAGGCAAGCTGGACTCGGTCGTATCGACGGCCACAGGAACGGATCCTGCCGGCGCCATCGCTCTCTCCGTGGTGCCGTAAGGATCATGTGTGGCGGCGGTCCGCGGTTGTTTGCACGTTTGCGCGTACACTGAAATTTCTGCTACTTGGACGCTATGCCTGATTTCCCCCTGCCAATTGCGCCTCCAGTGCGCCCGCGTCGACGGATTGTATCGTGCCTCGCCGCATGCCTGTCGGTTGTACTGATCTGCCTGGCCGGTTGCAGCCATCTTCGATCCACCTCTTCCGCGGAATATGTCTACGTGGCCGTGAAGCAGATGTATCTGCGCGACCGCGTGGCTATCGTGGCCAATCGCGTAGCCGAAGTGAACAATGGAGAGCGCCTGCAAGTCATGCAGCATATCCCGCGATTCACGCAGGTGAAAACGCCGCGGGGCGAGGTCGGTTGGATTGAAGACCATGCCGTCATCGATCAAAGCGAGTTCGACGAGTTTGAGAATTTAGGGAAGTCCCATGCCGGCCAGACTCCCGTCGCCACAGCAGTTCTCTACAACGAGCTGTATATGCACCTGACGCCGGGGCGGCAGACGCAGCGGTTCTATCTGCTGCCGGCGAATACAAAGGTTTTTCTGCTGGAGCGCGCTTCTACTCCCAGGTTTGCGGCGAGCAACGTGCTGGGTCTGCCGGCGGGCGCCCCGAAAGCTCCGGCAATCCCTCGCCACAACAAGGGCCATCAAGAAGGCTTCGAGTCGCGATTCCTACCTGCGGTTCCCATGGAGGATTGGTGGCTGGTGCGCGATAGCGCCGGGCACACGGGATGGATGCTCTCGCGTGACCTGCAGGTGGATGTACCGGACGACGTGGCGCAGTATGCGGAAAATGAACGGATGATCGGGGCCTATGTTCTGCGTACCGTCTCGGATCCAGATTCCGGCAAGCCGAACGGACAGGTGCCGGAGTATCTGACCGTGCTGACTCCCTACAAGAACGGCTTGCCGTACGACTTCGATCAGGTGCGCGTATTTACCTGGGACACGCGCAGGCACCGCTATGGCACCGCTTTTCGGGAGCACGATATTGTCGGGTTCTTTCCCGTGAAGGTGACACCCGGCAACGACAACAGTCCCAATGGATCGGAGCCGACGTTCAGTTTTCAAGTAGCGGACGGTGACAGCGTCAGTCTCGATGCAAAGACCGGCATGCCGCAGGCATCGCAGTTGAAGACCTTGACGTACCGGATGGAAGGGAACCTGGTGCGGCCGGTTCTGTCCGCCGGCGCCACGCCCGCTCCCAGGGCAACCCGCGCCGTGCGTTCCCACGTCCGGCACAGGGATCGCCGCCACAAGCATGTGCGGGAATAGTTCAGGACAATCCGCGCCCGCACGAGTTCCCCCAGGTCAAATCGACATCTGACCCGCCCGAATTTCAGGCACTGGACAAAGCTGCCCCAGCGGATATTTCAATAGCGAAGGCCGAGAGTCTGGAAAACTTGTTGCTGGTCCTCATCGACATCGGGCACGTTCAAGTGATCTCTCAATAGTCTTCGATGGACCGCCTGCATTCCGAAATGCGTCGCCGCAATTATCGAGGCCGCAGTCGCCATATTACCAACGCTTGCTTCCATCCAAGGCTCCAGTCTTGCCACGATCAAGACCAATGGGACGAATGCCGCCACGTATTTCAGCAAGACAATTGCCAGGTTCGTTCTCTCCGGAGCTTTGACCCCGGTAAACGGCAGGATCTTCACGTTCAGAAAAAAGGTGTCCGTAAGCAGGAGGCATAGCCCTACTGCTACTAGCACTTGGGCTGCAATTGTCTTCCACGCGTGCGATCCGGGAGGGACAAGTGCATGCAGAGCGGCAACAATTGCAAGTGTGATGATGTTTGACCACGCGAGAATCCAAGTTTTGGTAGCAGCCAGTTGCTCCAATTCCGGTCTACCTTGGATGGTCCGAAAAATCCATCTGCCCGCGGATCGCCGGGCGAAACAAACGCCATACGCAACCCAGCGATTGTCCAAAACGCGGCCATTGGAATCGCGGCCCGCAGTCCGTCGGGGGAGATTTCGACGCGTACTGCTCCTTGCCAAACATGCAAGCGCAGCACGGTTGCAATAATCAGGGAAAGACCCAGTCCTCCATACATGACCAGGTAGATCCGATAGCGCTGCACCCTTGGCAGAGTCTGACTGATGAAGTGGAAAATGGCCCGGCGAACGGGCACCCGCAACACGGTCATGTGCATTATTCGATTGATAGGCCGGGCAATCACGCTCCTTGTATCCCGTGCGCCCGAGCCCTCAATCAACTCACGTGTTCTGCGCCAGTATGCCAGTGGATATGAAAGAATCGCCACGGCGACAACCCAGACGGTCACCGTGCAGCCTGTTCGCGCGAGCCTCATGTAGATCGGCAAGGCCGATGGTCCTTCCATCACACGCTCATATATTCCTAAAAACCAAAATGGAGGAAAGGACAGTGCAAACGCGCTATTGGAATGCATGAACTCCGGGAGGGCCCCGGATACAGCAGGATATAAGAACAGGACCATCAGCAGCGCTGTAATAAAAAGCCCCTGAAACAGGAGTGAAATTCTTCGGAACATCCGCGCTCCGAGAAGGGTGAGAAGCGTCCCTTGAATGGCCAGGATTGCCGCTGCAGCAAAAACGCCGCTCCCGACTACTGCCACTACATGAGCGGCTAGAAAGCGTCCCAAGCCCGGCGGATCAATCGCCGCTGGCAGGGCGAGCGCCGCGAGAATATTCGCATCAAACAGAAAGCCGACGACAAAGATCACAATCGTCGCAATTCTCGCCAGAAATAGCTTTCGATTCTTGATCGGCAAGCTCGATAGAACAAAAATGTCCAGCAAATCAGGAAAGAATAGATCCCATTCGAAGACCACGACGATTCCCATGGCCACCATGGAATAGACCACAAATAGATAGTGGTCACTGACCCGAGCCCAATAGGGGCGATGCCGTCCGAGTATGTCATGATAAACGGGCCACAAATACATGGCCGCTACGAACCCGGGAAGACCCGCCGCACACGCTACCTGAATGAGACGCGTCTTCCCCTCATCGTCGGACGAAGCCATTTCATTATTGAAGAATCGATCCAGGAAGTGACGAATAAGGATCGCCAATTGGCCTTGTTCCGCACGATCCGGCGGACCCATCCCGGCGAGCACGTCAATAGAGAGAACCTGCTGTTCCGGCCGAGCAAAAGCACGCAGACGACTAAGCATTCTCAATTTGCATGACCTCGACCAGTTCGCGTGCCAACACCTTGGTGTCCTGCTGTTGCACCAATTGCGCAAATACACTTTCAAGGTTTGCCAACTCCATCAATTTCGTCAGATCAGAGGGTGGGGCGTCCGCCACAATCTTGCCCTTTGCAATCACAATCACCCGATTGCAAATCTGCTCGACCACCTCAAGGACATGCGAAATATAAAGGATGGCTTTGCCCTGCGCCGAGAGTTCCTCCAGCATGTCCTTGAAGAGTCGAGAGGATACAACATCCAGTCCGGAGAGCGGCTCGTCAAAGATCAACAACTTCGGGTCATGCATCAGGGCAGCGGCAATCAACACACGCTGTTTCATACCTTTTGAATAAGAGGAGATCGTTGAATACTGCCAGGACTCCAAATTGAGTAGTTGCAGCAGTTTCTTTGCTTTTATTTCGATCAGCGATTCCTTCATTCCACGCAACCTGCCCACAAGTTGTAGATATTCCAGACTGGACAAGTGGTTATAGAGGTGGGCCTCCTCTGGAACATAGCCGAGCGCGGCGCGAAAGCTCACCAGATCCTTGCGGATATCCTTGCCTTCAAAAAGCACTCGGCCATCATTCGGTCGTAAGAGTCCAGTAATGATCTTGACCGTGGTGGATTTCCCGGCGCCATTGGGGCCGAGAAACCCTACAATCTCCCCCGCGGCGACGCAGAAACTCAGGTTCTTGATGGCTGGAATGCCACGATAGCTTCGCGACAGATTTTGCAGCTCAAGCATGACGGATCTCCACCCTGTATCGTATGGACTCTACTCTACGACTGGCCGGACAGTTCTATCCCTGGACAATCCGCCGTCACTCGTTCCAGTTTTTTGCCGCCCTCTCAACTCAAGGAGGCGGCGATGGCGGCGACGACACGCTCTTGTTCTTCCTGCGTTAGTTCAGGAAAGATAGGAAGCGCCAGAACTTCTTTCGCAGCGCGCTCGCTCTCTGGAAATGCGCCTTCCGCATAACCGAGGTTTTGGAAGCATTGCTGCAGATGCAGGGGCAGCGGGTAGTAGATCTCGGAACCGATGCCGCGTTCGGCGAGAAAGGCTCGCAAAGCATCGCGGCGCGGGGCACGGATGACATATTGATGAAAGACGTGCGTTCCGCGCGGATCGACATACGGCAGCACGACGCCATGGCTCGGATAGACGGCTGCCTCCACCAGGCCTTGCTGCTGAAATAGATCGGCATAGGTCCTCGCCCGCTCCTGGCGCTGCTGATTC
>JAJZDO010000914.1 GCA_021805955.1 Acidobacteriota bacterium | reverse complement strand
GTCGGTTTCCATGTCAACCCGCAGCGCAAGCTGGTGCATTCCCTTGACGAAGCGTGGAAGTTTATCGCCCAGGCCGAAGCCATGCGGGAATCGCTGCCCTACGAAATTGATGGCGTGGTGTTGAAGGTGGACAGCACAGCGGTGCAGAGCCAGTTAGGGTTTACGGGTCGTGCTCCGCGCTGGGCGATTGCCTACAAATTTGCAGCGCGTGCGGGAACGACCCAGGTAAGGAATATTGTGGTGCAGGTGGGGCGGACGGGCAAGCTGACGCCGGTTGCTGAGCTGATTCCGGTGGCAATTGGCGGCACGACGGTTAGTCGGGCCACCCTGCACAATGCCGACGAGATTGAGCGCCTGGGGCTGAAGATTGGGGACTTTGTTACCGTTGAACGCGGGGGCGATGTGATTCCGAAGGTCGTGGAAGTGCAGCGCGAGAAGCGACCCGCGGATGCGCGCGATTTTTCTTTTCCCGCACAATGCCCCGAGTGCGGTAGTGCAGTCGTTCGCGAAGAAGGCGAAGTGGACTGGCGGTGCATCAACGTCAATTGCCCGGCGCGGCTGCGCGAAAGCATGCTGCATTTTGCGGCGCGCAGCGCAATGAACATTGAGGGGCTCGGGGAAGTGATGGTGAATCAGATCACGGAGATCCGGTTGGTGCGCAACCTGGCCGACATCTATCAGCTCGACGAGGCCGCGTTGCTGTCGCTCAAGCGCATTAAAAAAAAGACGGCGCAGTCGCTGTTGCAGCAGATTGAGCGATCGAAACAGGCGCCGCTCGACCGCGTATTGTTGGGCCTGGGAATTCGATTTGTCGGCGAGCGCACGGCGCAGTTTCTTGCCGATGCTTTTGGCAGTTTGGACAGCGTAATGCAAGCCAGCGCGGAAGACCTCGAACGCGTGCAGGAGATCGGCCCGCGGATATCCATGGCGATTCGCGAATTCTTTGCTGTGCCTGGCAATCGGGAATTGGTGGAAGAACTGCGCGCTGCTGGCTTGAACTTTTTCGCCGAGAAAAAAAAGACTTCCTCAAAACTGAATGGACTGGCATTTGTCCTGACCGGTACGCTGCCTTCCCTGACGCGGGAAGAGGCAAAGAAGCGGATTGAGGGCGAAGGCGGGAGTGTCACCGGATCGGTGAGCAAGAAGACAAATTACGTGATTGCGGGAGCTGATGCTGGTTCGAAGCTTGATGCAGCACGCAAGCTGAATGTTCCGGTTCTCGACGAGCCAGGCCTGATGAATTTACTGGATCATGGAAAAATTGAAGGCTAGGGTAGGAAAATTTGGCTCATTCTAATACTACAGTGCTACAAAACGACATGTTGCTGATAATGCGCCACTTGCGTGCATGTGTTAAATCGTCATTTGCCAGGGCGGATGGTCAAATTATCCAGTTTTGCTGGAGGTTTCACAGCGCCCGCGAATTCGCCTCTCTTTTGAAACACTGTAGTCCTAAAAACGGCAGTCGAAATGCGCCGGAATGGCCAACTGGTTCAAAGCAAAACGGTTGCAAACATTGAGGATTTCACCGTTTTGGTCAGATGCGGAGCAGTCCAAAGTGCCACTGCAACAACCCCTTGCCGCTCCCTACACTTGTAACTGCCATTAACTGCCGTTTTTAGTCAAAATGGAGTGACCGGCACCAATGCGCGGGCTGTGGGTTCCTGGCCACTACCGGATCGGCCACGGCGTATCCGAACGCCCTGCGCCGCGTGAGTTACTTCGACGCCGTCACCAGCAAGCGGCTCGGGGTGGAGGCCAGCCTCTACCAACTTCTACAGATTTTCAGTGTTACCCCTTTTCGAGAACCCCCCCCATTCTACTGGCACTTCAACAATCCAACTACGATACCGGTTTCGCGTGTCACTATAGTTTTTGCGAAATACCGGATTTCGCCTTATGGAATCAAGAGGCTACAGCCATTTGGCTCTGCTAACTGTAGAAGATGAGTCTGGCACTGGTTTTCAACCGAGAATGGCGCTATCGCTGGGGCAGAACGAGGTAGAATTTGTCTACTTTCAAGACGCAACGAAAGCACGCATCCAAGCGGGTTTCAGGAGTCTCCTTAGGCGAAAACCGGCGAAAAACAGCCAATTCCCGAAGAAAACCGAGAAAAACCGAAGAAAACCTGTGGAAATGCGCTGTTTTCCGTTGACAAATCCTGCAGAAAGCCGCAAGGTAAACGGCGGAAGGGTTTCTTTAGACCCGCATCAATGCTTGCGATCCTCGCATTCCCGCGAGGCTTCAACAGCGACGACGCGGTCGATAGAAGTCAAAACAAAACCGCGGTGGCACACCCACTGCTGGTATCAGGAGGAAGACAAACTATGGCAGCAGGTATGACCAAAACAGCACTCGTTCGGCATCTGGCCGAGAAACTCGAATTGACGAACAAGCAGGTAGCAGGATTTCTGGATCTGCTGGCGGAAACCGCCGTCAAGGAAACCAAGAAAAACGGACTTTTTGTCATTCCAGGACTGGGCCGTCTGGTGAAGGCAGAGCGGAAAGCCCGCATCGGCCGCAATCCGCAGACCGGGGAAGCGATCAAGATCAAGGCCAAGACCGTGGTCAAGTTCCGCGTGGCCAAGGCCGCCAAGGATGCAATCGCGCCCGCCAAAAAGTAACCCAGGGAGCGGCACCAGGTTTCACGCAATCCGCTGCACGAGACAGGCCGCAATTGCCTGACCACGATGCTGCCAAGGCGCAGGGATAGGGTTCATTCACTTACCCTGCGCCAGATTGTGTAACGAGTCGGCAACGCGGGATATGCCGGTTTCATTGCATGAACGGAGCAATTACCGCGAACCATCTACGCTCGTTCGGCGCGAGTCCTACCCATATCTTTGCGCAGAACTCAATCGCCACATCCAAATCTTGCAGCAATAAACCTAAAAACCGCAGTCGCTAGCCAGAAGTGCACATGTTTTGAGGAATTTTCGGGGCCTGTGCGGAATGATTCTGGTCACGAGGTAGTCCAGCAGCGTCTTCCACCTGTCAGTTGAGGTGGAAGACGCTGCTGTATGAATCGGCCTTGATGCGACAGTTTGTCGGCATCGATCTGGGCCAGGAGCCAGTGCCGGATGAGACCACGATTTGCCGCTTCCGTCATCTGCTGGAGAAGCATGAGCTGGGTGGCAGAATGCTCGATGAAGTGAACCTGCATTCGGGCGAGCGCGGCATCCAGATCGCGACCGGGACCATCGTGAACGCGACCATCCTGAACGCGACCATCCTTAAAGCGCCATTAT
>JAJZDO010000131.1 GCA_021805955.1 Acidobacteriota bacterium | reverse complement strand
CCAGACACGGTGGGGGTGGCCGAAACGTCCCCTCCAGTTGTAAATGTCCATTTCGGAATTAAAGTGTTGACGTTGGCAGGGCCGATGAGATGTTCCGCTGACTGGCTTCGAGTATCGCCCAGGTTCTGTCCTGCGAAGGGCCACTGTCCGCTTCCTGCTATTTGGGTCCCGGTTTGCGCGGAGATCATGGCCGATGGAAACAGCAACCCGACCGCGAGTGCAAACGACGTACATTTCCTCATGGCAGCCTCCTTTGCGTCTGCTTGAGGTGGCGTACACTTTGAGGACCCCATGTCGTCGGATGCGCATCCGACGACATGGGGTGGTTTTCAGGCGTGGCTATGCGTTCAGAGAGCAAAGCCACAATCCCCTTGCAACCGGGCACGTAAAGCAGGAACACAGTCGCTGAAAGTCTCGCAACAAGCGTATGTCCCTTATTTACTACTGGCCCGGATGTGACCTCCCCGCAGGCATGATCATGCCGAACAGACCCTCGCTGAACAGCAGGCTTGGGTTGTCTGCTGGCGCCGGTCCAGCGGTAAAAAAGAGCTGGTTCATGGCACCGTTAAGGGCCGCTCCCTGGCCGAACTGCAGCGCCCATAATCCGGGCACGGAGAAAGGCTTGCCGTTGCTTAACGTCAGTGTTCCCGCGAGCACTCCTGTATCCGGATTGAAGGCATGGATCATTCCGTCCGCGACATTTCCAACCAGGATTTTGTTGCTGAGCTTGCCAAAGTTGGCGGGTGAGCGCGCCAAACCCCAAGGCGCGTTCAGCACGGTCTGGCCAGAGGAAGGCAGGCTGGCGAATAGACGCCGGCACATTGGAGCGGTAGAGCTGGTTTCCAGATTGCAGATATCCAGAATTCCGCCTCCGCCCCTGGCGTTAAAGTAAGTGACATAGAGTTTATTGCCGATGAGCTGAATCCCATACGGGACGAAACCCATCGGCGGATCGGGATCGGCAGCGAACGAATTCACTAACGTGAACGTGCTGTCGAACACGTCGACCTTTCCTCCAGGCACCGAATTCGTGGCATACAGATGCGGACTGCCGGACAGTGCGGCCAGAGCAAGTCCATTGTAGGATGCCCCGCTGGACGAGCGGTTCGCAACCACGATTCCTTGCTTAACGTTGACTTGTGGACTCCAGGCGACGATCAGGCCATCCAGCGTATCGAAGATGAACGCCGCCGTGTGAGAAGGGGTGCTGCCGGGGACCGTGAAGGCGCCGGTTGAGGAAAAGCTGTTCCACACAATACCGGTAGGACCAAAAAAATTCAGCTTGCCGGCATGCGGTTCGAAGAGTTTTCCTTCTCCAGGATAAGGGCAAGGCACCTTTACCATTCCACCTACCACGCACGGAATTTGAACCACGAGCGGAATGACTGCGCCGCTCGATGTATAGACCGTCGCGTCGCTACTGTTCTGGTCAGACACCCAGAACGGGCTGGTTGGAGATGACACCAGACCCCAGCCATTGACCAGGTTCGGATCAAGGTTAGGGTTAAGTGGGCTCAATGCGCTTGTGTTCGAAACCAGGTTGACTGCCGAATACTGCGCCGCGACCGGCGACGCAAACAACGCGAGGAAACAAACGGCCGCTGTAGCCGCTCTTGCCATCCGTGCCGCAAATGGTTTGTTCATACCTGCCTCCTTGTTCTGAATGCCCCAAAAACCGGCGAATCCATAGGATTCGAGTCCACTAATAGGGTGAAGGCCGATTCGGGATGTCTTCAGGGTTGGGTCAAAGACATCTGGGCTACCTCCCCCCAAGAGTGGGGTTCAGTAGCTCGAGAAGGAGGGATTAAGAGAAAAGGTTGCCTGCAAATGTTCACTTTGTTTGCATGAACCTAAAACGGCAGTTGATCCGCTGCCAAACGGGCTTTCTCTAGCAATCGCAAGTATTTACAAAATAAAGCACTTGCAACCAATCCGGTGAAGCGCGGAGCAGTTAAATGTCCAGGCAGACATTGCAGTTAGCAGTCATCCACTGGCTCAACTGCCGTTTTTAGCATGAAATCTAAACGCCAATCACGCTGCAGAGTTCCTTAACAGAATTTGCGCTCTTCTGGAGTCCCGCCTGCTCTTCGTCGGTCAGCTTAATCTGGATAATCTCTTCCAGACCCCGCGCGCCCAGTTTGCATGGCACACCAATGAAGAGGCCATGGATGCCATATTCGCCTTCAAGATAGGCAGCGCAAGGCAGAATCTTTTTCTTGTCCTTTAAGATCGCTTCTACCATTTCCACCGCCGCTGCGGAAGGTGCATAGAAGGCGCTTCCGGTCTTGAGATATTTCACAATTTCGGCGCCACCGTCACGAGTACGCTGGATCAGCCGCTCAATCGTGGGCGCATCCATCAGTTCTGTAATCGGAATTCCGGCAACAGTGGAGTAGCGTGCCAGCGGCACCATGGTATCGCCATGACCTCCGAGCACGAACGCGGTAACATTTTCGACGCTGACCTTCAGTTCGTCCGCGATAAACGTGCGGAAACGCGCCGAATCGAGAACGCCGGCCATGCCTATCACTCGTTCGCGATTGAACTTGGAAAGCTTGTAGGCGGCCTGCGCCATAGCATCCAGCGGATTGGAAACGATCACCAGAAAGCAGTCCGGTGAAGCCGCCACCACTTTGCTGACGACGTCCGACATGATCTTGAAGTTGGTATGCAACAGATCGTCGCGGCTCATGCCGGGTTTTCGGGGAATTCCGGCCGTAATTACCACGACATCGGAATTTGCAGTGGCCGCGTAGTCGTTCGAACCGACCGCATGGACATCGCGCTTTTCAATCGGCATGGCCTCCATCAGATCGAGCGCCTTGCCCTGCGGCACACCCTCTACTACGTCAACTAATACAATGTCAGCCAATTCTTTGGCCGCAATCCAGTGCGCGGTGGTGGCCCCTACATTGCCCGCACCGACAATCGATACTTTCTTCCGCATATTTCTCCTTTGCCAAAATTTCTTCAGTGACGGCTAGCGAGTCATCGCAACCGCATCCATGTTTTCAATCATTCGAGTTGCAAATTCGCTGGTACCCACCTTGGTGGCCCCCTGCATCTGCCGCTCAAAATCGTAGGTGACAAATTTTTGCTGAATCGTCCGCTCCAGGGAGTTTTCGATCAGGCGAGCCGCCTCAATCCAGCCAATGAAGTCAAACAACATCACTCCAGAAAGCATTACAGACCCAGGATTGATAACATCCTTGTCGGCATACTTTGGCGCGGTCCCGTGGGTCGCTTCAAA
>JAJZDO010000384.1 GCA_021805955.1 Acidobacteriota bacterium | reverse complement strand
GCAGTTGATTCGTACCCGCTTCCGTGAAAACATAACCGCCGAGGCAATTGCGTCGCACGTTTCAGTTTCGCAGCGGCAACTCCACACGGATTTCACAAAGATCGTGGGACGCAGTCTGGCGGATGAACTGGCCTTTCACAGATTTACCTACGCCAAGAACCTTCTTCTGCAGACCGATCTGAAACTCCCCGTCATCGCCCGGCAATCCGGTTTTGGCAACGCCAACCGGCTGTGTCGCACGTTTAAAAAGATCACGGGACTCACGCCAGGGAAGTTGAAACGAAAGCTCGGAAGCGATTAAATCCCACGCCGAACCGAACCCGTCTCCCGCTGCTGTGAATGGCTTTCCAAAGGGTTCTATCATGGCCTTCGAGATCGGAGCCAAAAAATCAGCCGCCTGATTCAGGCAATGCACAACATTTGACAATCACCAAAAAAAGCTCCGCGACTACGCGGAGCTTGCAGTTGTAACGCGACAGCTTAAGAGTCCGAACGGGCCGTGCTTCCTCGCTGCGGAACAGGGTTGCGGACTTTCTGCATCAGCATCGCTCCGCACGCCCGTTACAGATCACGCAGCCTGTCCGGTCAGCCTTCCGGCTGCACAGCCCCGATCCGTCTCACTGTGGGTCCGGTAGCAGATTGTATACATGCAGTCCATATTGTTTGATGGCTGCGACGTGGCCATCGGCAAATACCGCATTGGCATACCCGCTGTTCTGTGCGCTGGTCATCATGTGGCGATAGCGAAGACTGTAGTCGTAGTTGGCTGCGCCGCCGGCGGAATCCTCATTGCCGGAATACTCGTTGGTTGGTGGCATGACGGCTGTAACAGTCGGCGTGCTTCCTTCCGGCGGCGTGGTAGGTACCCAGAGCAGTGATTCATACCAGCCGTAGACGGCAGGATCGTAGTCGTCATTGAGTACAAACCAGGAGTCGCCGTTCGGCTCCGCTTGGGTTGCATCGGCGTATTCGATGCAGTGCACGGGCGATTGGATAATGCTCATCGGTAAAGTGGACGGTTTCGTTGAGTTGGCGCTGCCTTGACTGACCGCCCAGTTATCCACAAATAGATTCGGATTCGCAGAGTAATTCTGATCGTACCAGCCAACATAACTGGTATAGCTTACCTGGTTCGGAAGGACTGCGGAGGGGCACTGAAACAACCCGGCCCAATGGGCCTCAACGCTGGGCATGCAGATGCCGCCCGTTCCCGGTGCCCAGAGCTGTCCGAGCGTCGGCAGGCCCTCGGTGTACTGATACAGAAAGTCGCTCCAGCCAAACCAGGTAGAGGTTTCGTTCGCCCCTTGGAAGTCCCAGCCAGGATTCGTCCAGGCGGATACACTTCCCGGCGGTAACATGCCGCGATACGTTTGTGCATACTCCGCGGTAAGCTGGCCCATTGAGCGCAGCTTAGCGGCACAGGAAATGCTGTTGGCGTTCTGTTTAGCCATGGCCAAGGCCGGCAGCAGCAACGCAATTAACAGCGAGATAATCGAAATGACGACCAGAAGTTCAACTAAGGTAAAACCGTGTAGGGGCTGGCGGAAGCGGTTAGACTTCCGCAGTGTGTATGACTTTTTACAACCCCTTACACGGAGTACGTTATTATGCCCGGAACTTCTGAAACTTTCTCTTCTTTCATCGGTGTTGATCTTCATAAGTCCACCCTTACGCTTGTGGCCGTCGATGCGGCCGGAAACAATCTCACGTCCTTAACCTGCCATACCAAATGCGTCGAACGCATCGAGCAATGGATATGTATGCAACCCAAGCCCTGCCGCCTGGCCGTCGAAGCCGTCGGATTCTGCGAATGGTTCATCGACCGCTTCCGTCCCTGCGTGGCCCGCATGGACATCGCCGATGCCACAGCCCTGGCCAGTCTGCGCGGCAAGCGGCGAAAGAATGACCGGAACGACGCCGCCGATGTCGCCACGCGCCTGGCGCGCGGGGATTGTCCGCTGGGCTGGATCGCCGATGAACCGCTTTCCCAACTTCGCAAGCTGGGGCGGCACTGGCACTGTCTGTCGCGTACGCTTTCCCGCGTCAAGCACTGCATGGGCTCGATCCTGCTGGCCGCCAATATTACCGGCCCCAAGCTGGATGCCGCATCGGCTCAAAAGTGGCTCCTGGCCCACGGCCATCTGCTCAAGGAGGTTCAACGGGAAGCGTTCAGTAATTTTCTGGACATCATCTCCCTGCTGGAACGCCAGCGCGAATCGCTGCGGCGTCGCATCATCGCCGCCAATCGCCAGCCCGGTTTCGTGCAATTGGTCGGGTTGCTCAAAAGTGTTCCGGGCATTGACGAAATATGGGGGTGCATCATTGCCGCGGAGATCGGAGACTTCTCCCGTTTTCCCAATGCCGATACGCTGCAATTCTGGACCGGATTGACCCCCAACAATGAAGAATCCGCCGGACGCACGCAGTCCGGCCACATCACCAAAGCCGGCAACGCCACCCTGCGCTGGGCGCTGGGGAAGGCCGCCGTTACCCTGTGCCGTTCCGACGCCCGCCAGGAATCGGTCCGTCAGCGACTGATCCAGCGGATCGGAAAGCCCAAGGCCAACGTGGCCATGGCCCGCCGGCTGCTGGGAATCCTTTTCGCCATGGTGCGTGACGGCAGCATTTATCAAGGGCAACAGCCCACCGGCCACGAACGAAGGGCCAACCAAGCCAGAATGCGACATCGAAGAAAGGAGTGCAAAGCGGCATGATTGATCCCCATTCAGGTCTGTGATCTGATTGACGTTTGGCGGAACGAACCCGACGTCAAGCAACTCCGTAACCATTCGGAATGACGTCTCGTCCGCTCGGAGACCGCGATTCGGTTTTATTCGGCCCGGTTCACATTTACGGGGCGGGGACATCACTGGTGCCCCCGCCTTGTTGAGCCGGTGACCGCGCCCGCGTGAATTCGGCCCGACGGACGCGAACAAGGTTTTATTCAGCCCGGGACACACGTTGGAGCATTGCGCCTCCGGCGTCCGGTGACTGCGAAGAGATGAATTCAGCCGTCGCGTCATGCTCGCCTCACGACGCGACAGAGCACGATGTGTTCCGCCCTCACAGGCGATTATCGCCGATTCCGGCAGGCCGGAACGGCTCCGTTGTTTCCGATCCGAACCGGAAATATTCCCTGGCCGCAACCGCGCCGAGCCAGACGGAAAACAAGATTCTGACAAGGAGAACCTATATGCGTCCGCCATAAAAACATCCGACACTTGACACAAAGCCCCTACAGAGATAAAACC
>JAJZDO010000232.1 GCA_021805955.1 Acidobacteriota bacterium | reverse complement strand
TTCCGCCGGCGCATGCGGGTCTGTCATCACCTGGCGGCGCAGCGCGGCCGGCCGTACCTTCGATCCCCAGTTCTGGCCAAATGCGATAAAGAACTGCTGGTCCCCCGTAAAACCATCCTGTTCCGGTGCAGATTTGCCCGCTAGTGACGCGTGGTATCCGTCATACGCGGCGGAAATTCCAGCTACATCCGCGATGTCTTCTGCCAGCGTCTGCCTGCCATTGACATGCACATCGGGAAACGGCGTATAGGTGTCGTACTGCGCCGCCAGCTTCGCTGTGGCTGCATCGAAATGCGCCAGGTCAGCCGGAGTCCACCAGTCACGCAAACGACCCTTGGCGTCGAATGTACTGCCTTCGGTATCAAAGGTGTGACTGATTTCATGCCCGATAATCGAGCCGATGGCACCATAGTTCGCGGCGGCGGGTGCTTTCGCATCGAAGAAGGGCGGTTGCAGAATCGCCGCCGGAAAATTCAACGCATCCTGCAACGGCAGGTTGACCGCGTTCACTGTCTGCGGCGTCATCGACCATTCCTTGCGATCCACAGCCTTGCCTAGTCGCTCGACCTGCTGGTGATAGCGGAATGTACCGGCACGCTGCATGTTGCCGAAAATATCATCCGGCTTTACTTCATAACCATCGTAACTATGCCAGGTTTCTGGATAGCCGACGCCCACATAGAGCGCGTTGAGTTTCGCTTCGGCTTCCGCTTTGGTCGCTGGAGCCATCCACGTCAGCGCTTCGATGCGCACTCGATACGCAGCAATGATGTTTGCAACCATGGCCTGCGCAGCCGTTTTCGCCTCAGGGGAGAAATAGCGCTGAGCATAAATTTTTCCTACCGCGTCACCCAGCAAATCGTCAACCACGAAAACGCCGCGTTGCCAGCGCGGCCGCTGTTGCGGAACGCCAACGAGGGTTTTGCCGAAGAATTCGAATCGTTCGTCCGCCAAGGCTTTTGGCAGCACTCCCGCATACTCTTCAATCGCGTGGTACGCCAGCCAGTCTTTCCATGTGCCCACAGGTGTCGACGCCACCAGAGCAGCCTCGCCGATAAATGCATTCGGCTGCCAGACGATGAAACTTGCCTGATTCGCCAGACTGGCGGCCCGGAAAAACTCCGTCCAATCCAGTCCAGGAGCCCTGGCGGAAAAATCCGTCCGCTTCCAGGTGTTGTCGGCTTTGTGAATGTCTTCGTTATCGGCCAGGCTGGTATGCGTTTTTGCGATTGCCTGCTCCAGGGCAATCACGCGAGCGGTGCGCGCATCGGCGTCGTCGAAACCGGCAAGGCGGAACATCGCCGACACATGGGTCCGATATTTCGCCTGGATCTCCTTCATGTGAGCGCTATCGCCCAGATAATACTCGCGGTCAGGCAGCTCGATTCCGCCTTGCAGCAGATACGGATGGTAATGTTCCGGATCGTTGAAACCCGGCGCAACCCACAAGCCAAAGAGATTCGCAGTATGGAAGTTGGTGTTGTTCAGCGGATCGACATCGGCCCGCAGGCTCTGGCCCAGCGCCTGGGCCAGTTCACGCTTGGTGTGAATGGCGGCGATGGCGGCCAGTTGCGGATGAAGTGGCGTCAGCCTTTTGGCCTCGATCGCCGACTCGTTCATGTAGGAGTTATAGAGGTCAGCGATCTTGCGCGCATTCGAGCCCGCCGGAGCGTCGGCCTTTGCCGCTTCCTGAATCAACGCTGCCGTGTTCTTGTTGGCCGTATCGCCCAGTGTGAAGAAGACACCGACAGCGGCGCGGTCAGCAGGAATCACGGTCCGCTTAATCCAGTCGCCATTGGCATACAAATAGAAATTGTCGCCCGGCATCGCCGACCGATCCATGTTGGCAACGTTGATGCCATGCGATTCCATCTGCGGCGGATTCTCGCCCTTTTGCGCATGAGCTGGCAGCCATGTCGGTACAAGAATCATGCAGGCAGCGGTTGTGACGATAAAATTTATAAAAGAACGAAATCTCATGCGAGCGCTCTCCTTGAGTCCGCTGCGATTGTCCCGCAACTGTTAGCAGTTACAACCACTTCGCGGGCACCGATCAGGGTAGCACGAACGAAATTGCTATGGATTGGTAAGCATAGGCCTGGCCTGCGGAGCTACACTAAAAGGTTCGTGCCACACGAACTACGTCAACCAATGACGAGACAATAAGACACCGACAGTGCGCATCCTGACACGCTACATCCTCGGCGAAGTCCTTTCCCACGCTATGGTGGGCATTGGACTCTTCACGTTTGTGCTCTTCATGCCTCAACTGGTCCAGATATTGGAACTGGTCGTGCAGGATGGCGCATCTCCAATGAGCGTTCTGAAGCTAGTCGTGTTCACCCTGCCAAATTCTCTGACCGTCACCATTCCGATGGCGCTTCTGGTCGGCGTATTGCTCGGCCTCAGCCGGCTGGCTGCCGATAGTGAAGTAACAGCCATGCGGGCCTGCGGCTTCGGCGTGTTTCAGTTCGTCCGCATTGTCGCCATGGTGGGCGTCGCAGCTTGGCTTCTGGGTCTGTTCAATTCGCTGTACCTTGCACCCAAGGCAACCACTGCGATGTTGAGGGTGGAGAACTCACTGCGAGATTCGCAGGCCACTTTTCAGGTACAGCCGCGAGTGTTCTACGAAGATTTCCGGAATTCCATTCTGTACGTACAGGATGTCAGGATTGGCCGTCACGCTTCCGTATGGTCGCATGTGTTTTTGGCGGACATCAGCGATCCTCGCTCGCCGAAAATCACATTGGCCGAGCAAGCCACCGTAGTCGGCGGACAACACCATGATCTCCGCATGCGTCTGCGCAACGGCGAGCAGCATGAAATGCCACCGAACGATCCAGGGGCGTACAGCATCTCCACCTTTGCGCAAACTGACCTGCCAATCCAGATCAGCAGCAGTGGTCAGGAAACCGCGCGCATCGGTCACAGTGACGTACCCATTCTGGCAATGTCGAACCGTCAACTATACGAGCGCGCCCATTCTGCGGACGGCCGCTGGTACCAGATTGAACTGCAGAAACGATATGCCTATCCGACTGCATGTATGGTCCTGATGTTGGTAGGCATCCCCCTGGGATTGTCTTCGCGGCGCGGCGGCAAGAGCATGGGCTTTGTGCTCACCATTTTTCTTGTCTTCATTTACTACTTCCTCTCTTCGACCGGGATGGCATTGGCCAAGCAGCAAAAGATTCCTGTCCTGCTCGGCGTGTGGGGAGCGAACCTGATTTTCGGCATGGCCGGATTGTTGCT
>JAJZDO010000254.1 GCA_021805955.1 Acidobacteriota bacterium | reverse complement strand
TGGCGGACCCAGCCGCTTGTCGAAAGATGGGCGAGCGTAGCCTGGAGCGAATCCAGACATTCAGCTTCGAAGCCAATGTGCGGGGATTGATGCAGGCCTTTACATCAGCCAGCGAACATAAATAAGTATGGAAGCCAACCAGCCTGTCAACCGGATGAGGAAACCGAACATCAAGGAGAGCGCGTAGCCATGCATGTTTTGCATGTGATCCGTTCTCTCCATCCGGAATACGGGGGGCCCGCACAACTGGTGCGCTGCATTGTGGCGGCAGGTCCGCGCCTGGGTTGGGAAGGCGAAGTGGCGTGCCTCGACGATGCGACGGAAGATTTTCTCGGCGAGATTACATTTCCCGTGCATGCTTTGGGTCAGGGCAACGGAACCTATGGCTACTCCAGCGCATGGATTCCGTGGCTGCGTGCGAACATCGATCGCTTTGACGGAGTCGTGATTCACGGCATCTGGCAATACCAGAGCTATGGCACGTGGCGCGCGATCCATGGACGCAAACCGTATGTGCTATTTCCGCATGGAATGTTGGATCCATGGTTCAAGCGCCGCTATCCTTTGAAGCACATCAAGAAGTGGATCTACTGGAACCTGGCGGAGCGGCGCGTGCTGCGCGATGCCAGATCGATTCTTTTCACCTGTGACACGGAGCAGCGGCTGGCACCGCAGAGTTTCAACATGCCGCCGTGGAATGCTGCGGTGGTTCCGTATGGAGCGGAAACGCCCCCGGGTGATCCGCAGCAGCAGGTGGAAGTGTTCTACGCGGCCTGTCCAGCGGCTCGGGGAAGACGGTTTTTTCTGTACCTGGGAAGGATCCATCCGAAGAAGGGATGCGATTTGCTGGTCGATGCGTTTCTTGCGATTGCCGCGAGCGCGCACGATGTCGACCTGGTGATGGCTGGCCCGGACGCGGGCATGCGCGACGGTTTGGAGGCGCGTGTCAAAGCTGCCCACATGACCAACCGCGTGCACTGGGCGGGCCTCATCACGGGCGATGCCAAGTGGGGAGCGTTTCACGCCAGCGAAACATTTGTGCTGCCATCGCACCAGGAGAATTTTGGAATCGCTGTGGCGGAGGCATTAGGCTGCAGCCGGCCGGTATTGATTTCCGACCAGGTGAACATCTGGCCGGAGATTCACGCGGATGGCGCCGGGCTGGTCGCTCCGGACACGCTGGACGGCACGAGACAGTTGCTGCAGCGATGGCTGACGCTATCGATCGAAGAGCGCGAAGAGATGCAGCGGAAGGCACGTGCCTGCTTTGAAGCCCGCTATAATCTGGATCAAAATGTCAGCGAGCTAGTACGATTCTTTCAATACATGCAATAGCGAGCGTGGCCCATGGATCCCAACCCGTCCTCCAGTTCGCTGGCATCGCCTACGGAGGGGAAGATTTCCGGGAGCGGTTCCGCGCGCACGCGGAAAGATCCTTATACTTCGCCACAATACTCTTTCGGTAATCGCGTGCAACGGCAGCTTTGGAGCATCGTTTGGATCATGCTGTATCGTCCGTCGCCGCGCATTGCGCATGTGTGGCGTGCATGGCTGCTGCGGCGCTTTGGCGCGAAGTTGGGACCGCATTGCCGCTTCTATCCTGCCTCGCGAGTGTGGGCGCCGTGGAACCTGAACTGCGAAGATACCGTGATGGTGGCCGATGGTGCGGAACTCTACAATCCTGCACCGATGGTTCTTGCGTCGCATGCCATCGTGTCGCAGGGGGCGTATTTGTGCGGTGCAACCCATGACACCAACGATCCGAAATTCCCCGTGATTTCTTTTCCGATGCGCGTTGGGCGCTATGCCTGGGTTGCGGCGCGAGCCTGCGTTTCGCCGGGGGTGAATCTGGGCGACGGCGCCATTCTTGGGCTGGCGTCGGTGGCGACGAAGGATCTGGAACCGTGGTCGATCTATGCGGGAGTTCCAGCGCGTAAAGTGAAAGACCGTGAGCGCATCGAGTAGCGTATGCGCCCTGCATATTCCTGTGATTTTTGTTGTGGAGAAACTCCGATGAAGACCGAACAGGTGCCATTCACCGTGATTGAATGGGAGACGGAACCTGTAACAGAAGTCCCGGGCAAGAGCGGCACAGCGCAAATGCGGACCGTCATCGACGACACGTTATGCGTTCGGATGGTCGACTTTACACCGGGCTACAGCGCAGACCACTGGTGTGCCAAGGGCCACATCGCATTGATCATTGCGGGATCGTTGAAGATCGCATTGGGAGATGGACGGAGCTTCGATCTGCGCGCGGGCTCGAGCTTTCATGTTGGCGATCAAGCTGGCAGGCACCGGGTTTCTTCGGACGCTGGAGCGAGGGTGTTCATCGTCGATTAAAGCGAGTGCAAGCGGAATCAAGGTGCCTGAATCCGCAGGTCCTCGTTAGAATTCTTGACGAGCCTGAGCAGAACGCGAGTTACGAGAACTGCGCTGCTCTATCCCGCTGAGCCTTCTGGAAGTACGATGGGCGCGGCGGACGGTGCAAATCCAACAGACTCGAGCTTGCGGCGGTAGACTGCGTTGCCGGTGGAGACGTAGAGGGTCTGCAGATCGACACCGCCAAAACAGATTCCAGCGAGCTGGTTTGCAGCAACCGGCAGAATGGCTCGGACGCGGCCGTTGCGGTCGAAGACCTGGACGCCCATGCGCGTGGCAGCATACGCATATCCATCGCGATCCATGCAGACCTGGCCAACCCCGCTGTCATTGGCGGTGTCGGGAACGTGGAACCAGTAGTACGGCTCGCCGTACCGTAATTCTCCGTTCGACTGCACCCGGTAGCTGTAGCCATGATGTCCCTTGCTTTCGGCAACGAAGAGCCACAATCCATCCGGAGAAAGAGAGATTCCCGTCGGGCCGTTGAGACCTTCGGCGACGATGGCCTTGCTGCCGTTGGGACGAATGAGCCACACTTTGCCGGGAGAGGAAGCGGCGTCGTTCGACTCCGTCACGTATATGTTTCCGGAGTGCGTGACCGTTATGCCGGCACCACGCACGCCCTCGGCGATGACTGCGGGGTGACCGTGCTCATGCAACGCGAGAATTCTACCGCTTGCGGTTTCCGCGAGGTAGAGGCATCCATCGGGACCAAACGCGATTCCGTTATTCCCTGGGCTGACAGTCGCAAAAAATTTCGCCGAACCATTGGTGTTGATGCGTTCGATGCTGCCACTGGAAGGATTCTGCACATAGACTCGCCCTGAAGGATCACTGGCAAGTGACGCGGCGGTGGAGTGAGAATTCAAAAC
>JAJZDO010000920.1 GCA_021805955.1 Acidobacteriota bacterium | reverse complement strand
CTGGAGATGTAAATGGTCGTCGCGCAGCCGTCAAGCGCACGCTCGACATTATGATTCATCTTCAGGCGCGCCTGCGCATGGATATCGGAGGCCGCCCGGCAGAGGTGCTCAGCGAGTTCTATGCCTCCATCTTTGCGCTCACGCTACAGGCTTCGCAGACAGCTTCCGCAGATCGTTTTCGCGAGGTCATCCAGTGCGTGCGCAACGTGCGCGACGCGTGGCGACAGGTAGCCCAGCAGACAGCCCAGCAGGCAGCGCAAGCGTCGGCGCAATTGCCAGTCCCCATTCCCGGCGCGCAGCGCAATGCCGGCTCAACCCCGCATGCAAACGGCGATAGTGTCCGCTGGACGGCCTGAAGATCACACTCGGATGGATCGGTGTTCAGCTTGCCACGGAAAGCTCTTCTTCCAGCAGTTGCTTCTCATTCAGATCAGCGTAGTAGCCGCCCAGCGCGAGTAACTCTTCGTGGGTGCCCGTCTCACAGATGCGCCCATCGCGAAGCACGGCAATTGTGTCTGCCGCGCGTACTGTAGAGATGCGATGCGCGATCAGTATGGTGGTGCAGTTGCGCGTATAGCGCTCAAGTCCGCGAAGAATACGCTCTTCGGTATATGTGTCAACGCTGGCCAGCGCATCGTCGAGAATGAGAATGCTGGGTTTGCGCAGTAGCGCGCGGGCAATCGAGGTACGCTGCTTCTGACCACCAGAAAGTGTGACGCCGCGCTCACCCACCATGGTCTCCATCCCCTCCGGAAATTCAGCAAATTCCGCGCGAATCTGTGCTGCATCGGCGGCATCCAGAATCTGATCCTGCGAAGCTTCGGGCGCTCCGAAGCGCAGGTTTTCGTGGATGGTTTCACTGAAGAGAAACGTCTCCTGCGGCACGACTCCAATATTCGAGCGCAGACGTTGCAGCGGATAGTGTTTGACGGGCACTCCGTCCACAAGAAGTGTCCCTTCAGGTGCTTCCAGCAGGCGGGGAATCAGATTGACGAGAGTTGTTTTGCCAGAGCCTGTCGGACCTACGATCGCCAGCGTGGAACCGGCTGGAATTTTGAGTGTGATGTCGTGCAGCACTTCCCGGTCGCCGTAGGCAAAGCTGAGATTGCGAAACTCAATCTCACCTCGCAGCGGCTCATTCACCCCAGCCAATGAGGCATCGGCAAAGCGATCGTCGATCTCCGGCTTGGCGCGAAGAATCTCGTCGATGCGTTTGACGGATGCAGTGCCGCGCTGGAAGATATTGATGACCCAGCCAATCGCGATGATCGGAAACGTGAGCATCACCATATAGGTATTGAACGCGATGAAGCTGCCGACGTTGATGCGATGGTTGAGCACCTGGTGCCCGCCCACCCACAGCGTAATCACCATCGCCACGCCCAGCACAAACTCCAGCGTTGGCCACAGCATGCCCATCAATTGCACCAGGCGAAGCGCTCTACGGATATATTCCTGATTCGCTTTTTCAAACGAAGCGATCTGTACCTTTTCCCGTGCAAAGGCGCGCACCAGTCGTGCTCCAGAGAAGTTCTCCTGGGCGTGCGCGGTGATTTCAGAAAAGCTGGCCTGGATGCGTTCAAACCGCTCGTGAATGCGCGCGCCAAAGTACTGCACCAGGATGCTGGCGACAGGCATGGGAGCGAGCGCAACCAGCGTAAGCCATGGGCTGATGCGCAGCAGGAAATACAGCGCTCCCACGCTGAAGAGAACAGTGTTGGCGCTGTACATGATCGCCGGACCCAGCATCTGACGCACAGCGTTCAGATCGTTGGTCAACCGCGCCATAATATCGCCGGTGCGGTTGCGCTGGTAATAGGCCGCATCCTGCTTCTCCAGCGAACGAAATAAATCGTTGCGAAGGTCTAACTCGATATCGCGTGAGATGCCGATCAGGATCCAGCGTGAGGCGTAGAGAAAGATGCCTTTGACGACTGCGATGCCCACCAGCAGACTGGAGTAAAAAAGAATCAGGTGATACATCGTTGCGGCTGAATTGCGATTGCGATTCAGGTCATTGACGGCGCGCTCAATCACCAGCGGAAAGAGTACCCAAATGCCATTGGTGGCAATCAGAGCGAGCGTGCCGCGCAGGTAGCCCCATCGATAGCGCGCCATGTATCGAAACAGTGGTTTCAAATCCCGCAGCATGATTTCATTGTATCGGGAGTATGGAGATATCTGGAGCCGCAATCGGCCTATACCATTCGTATGCAGGGAGTTTTCAGGACCGCTGATGCGATATTCTGGAAAAATGGCGGTGCCGGAAGAGAACTCAGTAGTTGACTCTGCATCGGCGAGAGCAACTTCAGGCAACATGGCGGAGGCGCATCTACAGGGTGGTCGCAAGACTTCACTTCCTGTGGTCTGGCTGCGCGATATTCTCATCTCCGTTGTCGTTTCGGTGCTGATTATCACGTTTCTCTATCAGCCGGTGCGCGTGGAAGGCACCAGCATGTTGCCCAGGCTGGAGAATCATGACCGGCTTTTTATCAACAAGTTTGTCTATCGCTTTGAGTCGATCCATCGCGGCGATGTGATTGTCTTTCATTATCCTCGCGATCCACGCCTGAGCTACATCAAGCGCGTCATCGCCATTCCAGGTGATCGGGTAGAGATTGATCGAGGCCAGGTCTATGTGAACGGCAAACCGTTAGCCGAGCCTTACGTTCCGCAGCAATATCGTGATACTCGATCTCTGGATGCGCAGGTTGTTCGTCCAGACGAATACTTTGTGCTGGGGGATCATCGCTCGATTGCCAGTGACAGCCGTGACTTTGGCATGGTTGCCCGCAACCTGATCTATGGCAAGGCGGAGTTTGTCTATTGGCCGCGTCGCGATGCTGGATTTGTTCGCTGAGCGGCGCGCAGGGAGAGTGCAAAAACCTGTGCAGAATCAGGGGTTTTCTGCTTTTCCGCGTTTTCCTGTTAGAATCGATTGAATCCACTCCTTGGAGACGCGATGCAAGCGACTCTTGCGCTCGAAGACGGGCGCATCTTTGCAGGTGAAGGATACGGCGCTCCGGGCGAAGCCCTGGGTGAAGTGGTCTTCAATACCTCTCTTACCGGCTATCAGGAAATTGCAACTGATCCCTCCTATGCTGGTCAAATCGTCGTGATGACCAATCCTCAGATTGGTAACTACGGCACCAACGAAGCCGACAACGAAGCGCAGAAGCCTTATATCGAAGGGCTGATCGTGCGCGAGTTTTCGCCGGTCAGTTCCAACTGGCGCTCCGAGCGCGTGACCGACGAGTAC
>JAJZDO010000628.1 GCA_021805955.1 Acidobacteriota bacterium | reverse complement strand
CGCCACCACGGACTGCGCGACATTCATGCCGTAAAACACGACGACAAAATACAGCACGAAGGCCATGATGTACGCGCCCCAGAAGCTCTTCCCCGCATCGGACGCAGCAGCCTGACCGTTCTTGACCTGGACGGTTTTCAGTTCCACGTCGCGCAGCAGGCCATCGGCGGCGGCACTGGTCACTCCGCGTTGCATCAGCGCTTCGCGCACCAGGGCGGCGCCGATCGCGCTCTTCATCCTGTCCGTGCCAAGAAAGTCCGCCGACCCGCGAGAAACATAGGTCGCCTGCGGAAGCGCTTCGCCGGGCACAACGCGCAGCCACAGATAGCCGTCGATGGCCTTCGTTTCCACCTCGCTGTTCAGCTCCGTCCGGTCGCTGTCCGCAACCGGCGCTTGCACGTCCACCAGCAGCTGTAGCTTTTGCCCGCTTCGGTTGCGTCTGCGACCTGCGTTCGGCTCGTGCGCCGTCAACAACTCAAGCCGGGTGCAGTCCGCCAGCACCGGGTCGTTCGACGCGACGATGATATGCCGGACTCCGCCGCCCAGGTTTCCAGACAGCGCGCCCATGCCGAAGATGGCGGCAAACACCACCGGGATCAGCACGGTGCTGATGCGGAATGCCCTGCTGCGGACCCGCTCCAGGTATTCGCGCCTGGCGATCAACAACGCTTCACGCATGAGCTCGCCTCCCAACGGTTTGGATAAAGATTTCTTCCAGCGACGGTTCCATCAGGTCGAACTTGTAGATCTTCGCGCGCTCGAAGGCCGCGCGCAGCAGGTCCTGCGCGTCCGCTCCGTCCTTCAGTTGCATTTCGACGTGGCCGGCGTACTCCTTGAACTCCGCCACAGCGGGATGCCGCACAAACGAATTGTCGCCTTCGAAGTCGATGACCACATGATTGCGCGGATACCGCGACTTCACCTCGCGCATCCCGCCGGAAAGGACGGCGCGGCCGCCATCGATCAAGCAGATCGAGTCGCACAGCTTCTCCACCTGGTCCATCCGATGGGTGGAAAACAGGATGGCCTTGCCCGCGGCTTTCAACTCCAGCAGCGTGTCCTGCAGCAGTTGCGTATTCACCGGGTCCAGGCCCGAGAAGGGCTCATCCATGATGATCAGCTCCGGCTCGTGCAGCAGGGTGGCGATGAACTGGATCTTTTGCTGCATCCCCTTGGACAACTCCTCGGTCTTCAGGTCGATGGCATCCAGAATCTGCAATCGCTCGCACCATTGCCGGGCGCGTGTTTTCGCCTGCGTCGCATCCAGGCCATGCAGTTGTCCCATAAAGACCAACTGGTCCATCACCTTCATCTTTTTGTACAGGCCGCGCTCCTCCGGCAGATAGCCGACGCGGGTCAGATTCTTCCGCGCGAATGGCCGGCCAAACAGAGTCACCGTGCCCGAATCCGGCAGCGTGATTCCGATCATCATGCGGATCGAGGAGGTCTTGCCCGCGCCGTTCGGTCCCAGCAGCCCGAACATCTGGCCGGCCTCGATTGCAAGGCTCAACTCATGGACCGCAATCTTGGTGTCGTAGGCTTTGGAGATCCGATCCAGTTCGACGATGTTCATGCTTGGCGCGCTTCGGTCGCAGTGTTGGCAGTGTAGCAAAGGAGCATTTCTGCGGCGCGCAAATCTGCGTCAGAGGAAAGTGTCAGTTTCCGAGTGGACGACGATCAAGGAGTTTCGTGACGAAAAGCGCGTTTGTGGGAACGAAATGAGCGGGCTTCAGTCGTTAGGCCGAAGCCCGCACTTGCGGCTATCGTTGAGGCTGATGAGCCGGATCCAGATGAGCCATGATCGTGACGCGCGTTCCGTTTGGATCCAGTAATGAGAATCGTCGTATCCCGATTGGCTTGTCTTCCATCGGTTCGATGATGGTGAAGCCCTGCGCTACAGCTCTTTCGCGAATCTCGCTAACACTCTCAGGGAACCCCACGTCGACGGAGAAACCTGGAGGTAGCGGCAAGGCGTCTGCCGCATCCCCATTGATGCTGATCTGCTGTTTGGGCTGAGTTGTGGAAGCCAGGATCATCATCCCGGCGTGTTCCATAGCCACACGAAAGCCGAGGATTTCTTCATAGAAGGTTCGGCTCGCTGGCATATTCAAAGAACGAATGTCTGGTATCGTGCGAACGATGTTCATAGGTTGTCTCTCCGTGGACGGCTGGGTACCGTCGGCTCGGAGGCGTTGTTGGACGGCCGCGTAGGATTGACCAGTCCTGCGGGCGGTTTCCCGCACGATTCGTTTGAAATCCTTATTCGCCGTCATGGGCACGCCTCTCGCTCTCGCAACGATGATCCCCAGCGTCCTCGTCCGAGGGCAGGCTGCCTCAAGTCCGGCGACCGACGAGGATATGCTCCCCTTTGCCTTCATCAGCGCGATCCGGCTGGGGCGGATCGAGGAAGGTCAAGCGTGTGGTCCCGCTGACGGAAGCGTAGACCCTCTCGCGAAAGGCTGTCAACGACTCGCTCGACTCGTTCGACGGGGTAGCTTTACGAGTCGCCCCACAAGCAAGAAACCATAAGCTGAAACCCGACAGTTCTCAAACCACCAAGCATTGCTATCTGGAAGTCTTGTGAGAAGTGATTGCGCGCTCGATTCACCGGCGAATTGGAAACGGATATGCAGCCATCACTGCCTTGTATCAGGGCACGACTTCAGTCGTGCCATCAATGGCGAAAAATATACCCGGGCTTTAGCCCCTGCCGTGTATTTTCGCTGAAAAACCAATTCAATTCCTCAGCGGCTAAAGCCGCATTGATGCTCGCGTCCTTGCGGCATGGCTGAAGCCATGCCCTGATACAAAGCGCAATATCGAGATGCCAATCATTGAGCCGCGCACTCAGATGCCTGATACAAGGCGCAATATCGAGATGCTACGCCTCGATGGATGAATCGACCCTGCGTGCGGGGTTGAGGATTTGGGTCGAGCTGGCATTGCGAAGAGGTTTCGCCATCGCAGGGGCTGAACAGGCTGCGGAAAAACTCGTATTGAATTTTTCCTTAGCTGTTTTATTTTTTGTTTGGGATTTGCATGTGTTTGCGTGGTTCTTGCGGAGATGCGGCGGACAGGGTCGCTTTTGTCGATGTAATTCGTTTAGATTGTTAACTTTAAGCCTTTACTGCGGCTTTGTTTCCCGGTAAAATCAAGTATGCGTGGAGATGATCGGAAGCAGGCGGCGATGTTCAGTTATGTGACCTTGCAACAGCGGATTCCGGTGGACCACCCGGCGCGGCAAGTGAAGCTGCGTGGCCTG
>JAJZDO010000318.1 GCA_021805955.1 Acidobacteriota bacterium | reverse complement strand
ACATTGCGCATCACGCCTGCCACCTGAGTTGCTACGTCTTCCAGTTGATGCAGATCGGGTCCATATATCTTGGTGGCCAGCTCGCCTTTCACGCCGCTCACGGCCTCTTCCATGTTGTCTTCAATCGGCTGAGAAAATCCCCAGACCACACCGGGAAGCGATTGCTCCAGTTGTTTGTTCATGGAGGCGATCAGATCGTCTTTGTTCTGATGAAAGATTGGCCTCCACTGTTCCTTCGGCTTCAACCCCACGAAGTATTCAATGTTGAAAAATCCCGTATGATCCGTCC
Source organism: Acidobacteriota bacterium (assembly GCA_021805955.1). The sequence continues at coordinate 2,975 of JAJZDO010000318.1, read as the reverse complement.
CGTCATCCGGGCGCCCCGTCTGGCTTGTACACACCGTCGTTTCCGGAAAGGAGCACAGGATCACGCGCGCGCGGTTTGCCACGCTCACGCCTTCATCCTGTCCTGCGCTTTGCGCCAGCGTTCCGCGCACCCATAGCGCGCCTTCATCCAGATGAGGCAGAAACTCCGACCCGATCACGCCGCCGACAGCAAGATAAAGGGCAAGCAACAGACTCACCACGCCCACGCTCAGCGTAATGTAGCGATGATGAATCGTCCACAGAACCGCTTTGCGGTAGTGTTCGGTCAGATAGGTGACAATCGGATTTTCCCACTCTGTCGCGCCCTTGCGGAACAGCAGGCCGGACAGTACGGGTGCAACGATGATCGAATAAATCAGCGCTCCAAGCAGCGCAAATGAAACCGTCCAGGCCATCGGACGGAAGAGCCGTCCTTCCACCGCTTGCAGGGTAAAGATGGGCAGATACGCCGAGATGATGATCAGGATTGCGTAAAAGACAGGACGCTGCACCTCGATCGCCGCGTCGCGCACGCACTCCAGCGGCGTGCGTGCACCATCCTTGTTGTGGTTCAGGTGACGGATGATATTTTCCACCATCACCACGGCTCCATCCACCACCATGCCGAAGTCGAGTGCCCCAAGAGACAGAAGATTGGCCGGAATATGTTTCAGGTCAAGACAGATCGACGCAAAGAGCAGGGAAAATGGAATGGTCAGCGCGACGATGAATGCGCCTCTCACGTTCCCCAGAAACAAAAACAGGATCAGCACCACGAGGATGATGCCCTCGGTCAGGTTGTGCATCACTGTATGCGTCGTGAAGTGCAGCAGGTCGCTTCGGTCCACGAAGGGAACGATCTTCACACCCCTCGGCAGAATCTTGGTGTTCAGCTCCTCCACTTTCTGGTGGATGCCTTCCAGAACCGGCTGTGCGTTCGCGCCTTTCAGCAGCAGGGCGATTCCCGAGACCGCATCCGGATTATCCACCAGCTTGCCGTCTTCCCGGTGATAGGTCTTGCCAAACTGCCCCAGCCGGATCATCGGTCCCTGCTCAACCGTCGCAATATCTTTCACGCGCAGCGGCGTTCCGGTCTTGGTGTAGATCACGGTGTTTTCAATATCCGTAATGGTGCGCACCAGCCCCACTTCCCGAATATTGATCTGCTGCTTGCCGGCCTGAATGAAGCTGCCTCCGCCGTTTGCGTTGTTGTTGCTCAGTTGCTGCTCCACCTGGCTCAGGCTCAGGCCATAGGAGATCAGCTTGTTTGGATCGAGCCGCACCTGATACTCCCGCGTCGGCCCGCCAAATGGATTTGTATCCGGCACTCCAGGCACCGACTTCAGATTCTTTTCCACCACCCACGTTTCCAGCGATTTCAAATTCATCGCGTCGTATGCGGGGTTGGTGCTGTCCAGTGTGTAGAAGTAAATCTGTCCCACCGGACTCCAGTCGGTTCCCATCTGCGGCGACACACCCGGCGGCAGCGTCACCTGCGACAAGTGCTCCAGCACGCGTTCCCGATTTTCAAAGTTGGTCGTATCTTCGCCAAAAACCAACTCCACCGTGGACAGGCCAAAGATCGACCACGAGCGCACATGGGCAACGCCCGGGATCCCGTTCATCGCGACCTCCAGCGGGATCGTCACCTGTTGCTCAATCTGTTCCGCTGAAATGCCCGGCCACTGCGCAATCACGTCCACATAGTTGTTGGCCACATCCGGATACGCCTCAACCGGAAGCCGATGAAACGATACAATTCCCCAGGCCAGCAGCAGAAATGCTCCCGCCAGCACAAGAAAGCGGTTCTGCAACGCGAAGTCCACAATTTTCCGGATCATTGGACCTCCAGCGCGGCTTCCAGTTGCAGAACGTCGCCCACCAACTGCTGCCCTGGATCGATGCCCGCAAGAATTTCCTGCCTCCCGCCGCCGATCATGTCCCCAGGAGTCACCTGTACTCTGCGGAAGTGGCCGTCACCCGTCGGCACATACACCCAGTCTTCGTCGTGAAGATGCAGAACGGCAGCGGCAGGAACCACTGCGTGCGTTTGCTTGGTCAGTGAGTCGATCGTGCCCGTCACAAACATGCCCAGCTTCAGCAGCCGCGCGGGATTCTCCACCTCGATGCGCACTTTCGCCGTGCGGATATTTGGATCGAGAATCGGACCAATATCGCTGATCACGCCATGCAGCGCCTGATCCGCAAAGGCGTTCGGATGAATGATCACCTTTTGTCCAAGATGAATCCTGCGCAGATCGTTTTCGTAGACGTCGCAGATCACCCACACTGTCGAAAGATCGGCAATCGTAAACGCCGTCGATGAGCCGGAAAAATTCACGCCGGCTGCTGCCGCGTTCGTCACATTCTGCGCAATGATCACGCCGGAAATCGGCGCGTACACATCCTCGATCGTCGTGGGATGCTCCTTGTTGGCTCCCAGCACCTGAAGCTGCTGCTCGGCGGCCTTCAGGTCGGCAACTGCATCCTGTTCCGTGTCGTCAGCCTGCTCCACCATGCTCTGCGAAATCGCACCATGCGCAAACAAATCCTTTGCGCGCACGTCCGCCTTCCTGGCAAGCAGTTCGTCGTTCTTTGCCTTCAGATACGTGTCGAATGCATTCGTGATATCCGGGCTTTGGACACGCAGCAGAAGTTGGCCCTTTTTTACGTTGTCATCCAGCCGCGCGCGAATGTCCACCACCTTGCCGCTGGCCAATGAAATCACCGGCACCTCGCGGGACACGTCAGGATTCACGCTGCCCGTCACATTCAGCGTGTCATAAGCCTGATAATTTTCCGCCGTCGTCAGCTTGAAACCCTCCGGATGTGGAACCGAAACGACTTCGCCGTTGCTCACCTCGACGACCTTTGCCTGTTGCACCATGCCGGATGCCGGATTGAACGGCTTCTTGCATGCATTCATCCAGATCATGCCCGGAAGCATTGTTGCCAGGGCAATCGCACGTTCACTCA
>JAJZDO010000214.1 GCA_021805955.1 Acidobacteriota bacterium | reverse complement strand
TAGAAGTTTGACAGTTCCGGGAGTACGCCTTTCCACATTACTGTGAGCATAGCCCGAGCCATTTGGATCACATGGCTGTTGCTGTTGCTGTTGCGGTTGCTTTCAACGGTTGCGAAAAGGCCCCTTTGAGAGGCCAGCAACCGTAAAGCCTCCGGCTTTGCCGGAGGATACTTACTGCATCGTACTCGAAGACCGGCGTCGCTCCGGCGCTCGCCCGTCTCTTCCGCGATCCCGCAGGGGCGATGGACGAATTGAAAGCGCAGTTCATCAACGGCAGCATGAAGACCCTGCTGCGTTCGCAGATTGAGAACGATCTTGGCAGGCTCGAACAGCGAGTGCAGGCATTCATTCGGCAGCTTGCCGACTTCATGCAAATGGAGGTTCTGAACCAGCAGTGCCAGTTCACCTTCTTTCGCAGGCTGCTGAATTACGGCGACTGGCGCATCGCGGGCAGGCCACAGTCCACGCAGTTTCTGGACTTTCAGGCAGTGAACTCCAACATCGAGGCAGAGCGCGATCATTTGCGCGTGGGCGAGCATATTGTGCGCGTACTGACGATGAAAGAAGCCATCACGGAGACGCGGCCTTTGGTGCTGGATGCGCTGCTGAAGATCCCCGCGAACTTCATGGTCTGCACAGAGTGGACACCGCTCCCCGCAGGCAAGGCGCGCAAGGAAGTGAACAAGCGTCGCCGCCACTTCAACACGTCGAAGACCGGCTTTGTGTCGCAGATCGGCAACGACATAACCAAAACGAACCCGCGCGATGTGTTGGTGGATGAGTCGAAGCAGGCGGACATTGAAAATCTGGGCGACTGCCTGCGTGCTTTGGGAGACGGGCAATCGCTCGGCGATTTCTCGCTCACGATTGTTCTGCATGGCATAGACAAACGCGAACTGGACCCGCTGGTTGGCGAGTTCGCAAGCATATTCGCCAACGCCGACGGGAATCTCTTCGCCGAAACATACAACCAGCTCAACGCATACTTTGCCACCGTTCCCGGCAACTACGCTTTCAATCTGCGCAAGCTCTACCTGCTAAATACGAACTATGCCGACCTGTCGTTCTTGTTCACTATCCTGCCGGGCGAGACGACCAACGCCCATCTGGGAACGGAGTACCTGGCAGTGTTGGAGACGGACAACAGCACGCCATACTATCTGAACCTGCATAACGGCGAGGTCGCGCACACGCTGATCCTCGGAATGACAGGGAGTGGAAAGTCCTATCTGTGCTCGTTTTTGCTGCAAAACGCACAGAAATACGCGCCGCTGACCTTCATCTTCGACATCGGCGGCAGTTTTCAGTCGCTCACGCACATCTTCGGCGGTTCGTATCTCAATGTCGGCCAGGAGGCGCGCGACTTCACCATCAACCCGTTCTCGCTCGCTCCCAGCAAGGAGAACATGCAATTCCTCTTCAGCTTCTTCCGTGTGCTGATCGAAGGCACAGAACAGCGGTATCGGCTGGACTTCAAGGAAGAGCGCAAACTGTGGGATGCGATTGAGCGCACGTACATGCTGGAACCAGAGCAACGCACCGTCTCCAATTTCGCCAACATTGTCGGTGAGTTGAAAGAACGGCTGCACCGCTGGGCGCGCGGCGGCCAGTATGGATTTCTCTTCGACAACGCCGAAGACACGCTTTCATTCTCCCGCTTCCAGACCTTCAACTTCCACGGCTGGGGCGATGCGCCGGAGGTGCTGGAGCCATTGCTGTTTTATGTCCTCCATCGGGCGAGTAACGAAATCGCCGACGCGAAGAAGCTGGCCACCTTCAAAATCTTTCTGCTCGACGAGGCGTGGCTCTTCATCAAGGACGAGACGATTCGCAGCTACATCGTCCAGGCGCAGAAGACGTGGCGCAAGCACAACGCCGCGATGATTCTGGCCACGCAGTCGATCAAGGAGTTGCAGGAGTCGGGTATGTTGCAGCTTGTCTCCGAAAGCTGCCCGACGAAGATATTTCTTGCCAACCCGGAGATGGATCGCGAGGTCTACAGGGATGCCTTCCATCTGAACGATACGGAACTGGATTTGATTGCCGGACTGATCCCTCCGGGCCAGATGCTGATTCGCAAAGCGCAGAGTTCCAAGAAGGTTCAGTTGAACGTCGATTCCGTCACGCACTGGATGGCCACCAACAACGCCCCGGATAACCTCAGAAAACGCGAATACTTTCGACAGTACGGCATCGCCGAAGGTCTGCGCCGCCTTGCCGAAGAGCATCCTTTCCGGCCTCGGCCTTTGACCGGAGCCGTTACCGCCAACCGCCACGGAGCTGCCGCATGAACCGCACACTCGTTTTCACAACTGCGATTGTCCTGACTCTTTCCTCCGCTGTGGCCGTTGCTCAGGACGCATCGGCCCGCACCGTGCAGTACCACTCGCAGGACATCGTGCCCATCCACGCCAAGCTGAAGTACACAACGTTGATCGAAGTCCCCGCCACGGAGAAGATCATAGAGGCCGCCACCGGAGACAAAGACTTCTGGGTGGTCGATGTGGTCGGCAACTTCTGTTTCGTGCATCCTGCGAAGGCGGGCATCAGCTCCAACCTGAATCTCATCACCGACAAGGGCAACATCTACAGTTTCACCTTGCAGGACGTATCCGGCACGAATGAGGTGCCCGATCTGAAAGTGCTGATCGTGCCTGCCGACCGCTCATCCATCGTTGCCGCCAGCGGGCCGCCGCAGTTCGTCCCAGCGGCGCAACTGGAGCAGTCGAAGCAGCAGCTCGCCGCGCTGGAGTCGCACGTCGAGCAGACAGTCGATGCCTATAAGAGCGCTTATCCGCTGCAGCTCAAATTCGATTACAGCTTCACCGCGAACGAAGCGCCCTTCGACATCCAGGCCATCTACCACGACGACAAGTTCACCTATATCAAGACCAATGCGCCGGAGAAGTTTTCGGTCTACGACATGAAGGACGGCAAGCCGAACCTCATCAACTACGATCTCCGCGAAGGCACGTACATCATCCCGATGGTGATGGATTCGGGTTATGTGGAACTGGGCAAGAAGCGCATGGAATTTTCGCGCAAGGGGTGACGGCGATGGCTGAACAGAAAACAAAACCACCGGCAGACCCTGACATTTTCGATCTGCCCGAGCTGCATCGCAGGCTCGTGGAGCCGAAGGGCGTGCTCCAGAAAAACCTGAAGGTATTTCTTTACCTTGGAGCCAGCGTCCTGGTTATCGTCGCGGCGATCTTCAGCGCCGGTGGCAAGAAGCCTCCAACGCAGGCTATTAACCGTAGAGGAGAACG
>JAJZDO010000227.1 GCA_021805955.1 Acidobacteriota bacterium | reverse complement strand
GATGGAACGCAAACACTGCTCGAGTTGAAGCGCATCATCCACGAAGAAGATCCGACGCGACCGGTGACAGCGGCCTGTGACAGAATCGCCTCCGAACCGCTTTCCAATCGAGTGAAACCGGAGTTTCTGGAAGCACTGGATGTGGTGGGTTACAACTATGTGGATCGCTGGCGGGAGCGGGCACAGCTCTACTACAGCATCGATCGAGCAGCGCATCCGAAGAGACGATTCGTGGGCACGGAGAGCATTGGAATCGGCGGAATTCGCGGCGACTACCAGTATCTGATGGAACCGTCGCAGCCTGCCGTTGGCATGCACTTCCTGCCACAGCAAAACCTGATTGTGGATACGGAGTCATTGTGGAAGTTTGTTCGCGAATATGACTATGTGGCCGGTGATTTTATGTGGACTGGCATCGACTATCTTGGCGAGGCGGTGTGGCCGATGCGGGGCAGCACCTTTGGCGCTCTTGATACCTGCGGATTCCAGAAGGATGCGTACTACTTTTATCAAAGTCAGTGGACCGAAGCGCCGATGGTTCATCTGAGTCCACATTGGAGCTGGCACGGACAAGAGGGTGCGGTCATCCCGATCGCTTGCTTCACGAATTGTGAGACGGTTGAGCTCTTCCTGAACGGACGCTCGATGGGCGTAAAGGGATATGAGTTTCCGCGGATCGGCATGCAGGGTGTGTATGGAAATTATCCTGCGCGCGCGAAGAGTTTGCGTACAACAAGCGATCTGCATTTGAGCTGGGACGTGCCGTATGAGCCAGGCGAAATCAAAGCTGTTGGCATGAACGGCGGCAGAGTGGTTGCTACGCAGGAGGTGATGACCGTCGGCGCGTCGGCGCGCATCCATTTGACTGCCGATCGGCTCCATCTGCAAGCCGATGGTCGTGACGTTGCGCACATCACGGTGATGATCGCGGATGACGCCGGACGCCAGATTCCCTCGGCCTCGGACATGGTGAGCTTTACCGTTGAAGGCGCTGGGCGACTCATCGGCGTCGACAATGGCAATCCATTCAGCCATCAGCGCTACCAGGGCAATGTGCAGACGGCGTTTCATGGTTTGTGTCTTGCGATTGTGCAGTCCACGCAACAAGCAGGCCAGTTTCATTTCCGCGCGAGCGCATCTGGCTTGTCGAGTGCGGAAATTACAGTGAGCACGGGTTAATATCCTCCCGGCCAACACTCAATGCGTTTCGCGCGGCAGATGCACAAGGCCGCGCTGCAGCGCAGCTACTACGGCTTGCGTTCGATCCTCAACCTTGAGGCGGAGCAGGATGACGCTGACGTGAGACTTGACGGTGGCCTCCGTGATTCCGAGTGTCGCGGCGATTCCTTTGTTGCTTTGCCCTTGAACAAGCAGTCGCAGAACCTCGCGCTCTCGTGCGCTGAGGTCGGAGTCTGGAGTTCGCTCGGCAAGCGCGCGGGAAATCGGGGACGGAAGAAACCTTCCACCCGAAACAACGCGGCGCAGCGCGTCAACGAGCGCCTCGTGCTGCATGCCTTTGATGATGTAGGCACGCGCACCGGCTTCAAGCGCCTGATAGATGTCTTCATCGCCCTCGTATGTGGTGAGCACGACGAAACAGGCCGTTGGATGCCGGGCACGAATGCGACGAATGGTTTCGACTCCATTGATGCCGGGCAAGCGAAGATCCATCAGCGTAATGTCTGGCCTGTGCTGGGCAAACAGCGTGATGGCATCCTCTCCACTGCTGGCTTCAGCGACCGTGATCATGTCTGGGCGAGCGTTGATGATGGCAGCAATTCCAACACGCATAATGGGATGATCATCGACGATGAGAACACGAATTTTATGGGTCTTATCCATGCTTGCTGAATCCTTTCAAGTGTTCCCCATGGCGTTCCGCGGAACAGTAACGCGACGCGGCATCTCGATCCAGATGCGCGTGCCCAGACCGATGATGCTCGTCAATGAGAATCGACCTCCAACGGATTGGACGCGCTCTCGCATTCCGGTCAGGCCGTAATGATGGCCGGGTTGTGCCTGCACCTGTTCCGGATCGAATCCTGAACCATTATCGGCGATCTCCAGAATCAGGTGATTGCGCGCAAACGAAAGCCCGACCTCAATGCTTTTGGGATGGCCGTGCAAAACTGCATTGTGGATAGCTTCACGGGCCAGCATCAACAATTCATACGTGGCAAATTGATTCAGAACGAATGGTTTTCCACGGACTTCAACCTGAACGGGCAGGCCAAACTCATCGGCGCAGTGCGCAGCCATCTGATGAAGAGTCTGATCCAGCGAGTTTTCCGCAGGCCGGTTGCGGCGCAGATTCCAGACAGCTTCACGCGCTTCATTGATGGTGCTGCGAATCTGCGTGCGAGCGTGCTCGACGAGGCTGCGTTCTGCTCCTTCATCCTGCGAACGAAGGCTAGATATTCCTTCGATCAGCGCCGAGATGCTGGTGCAACCCTGGATGACGGTGTCGTGCATCTCACGCGCCAAGCGGGATCGTTCTTCCAGAACAGCTTCAAACTGCATACGAATGCGCCAGACGCGCAAGGAGTAGATGGCCACGATGAGCAGGACAATCAACATTGCAACCGAAACGATGAACCACGGCGTACGGTAAAACAGCGGGCGCTGGACAACGGCAAGTGAAACCGAAGAAAGAACCTCAGGATGATTGACCTCGAATGCCTGCACGCGGAAGCTGTACCTTCCCGGAGGAAGACTGGTGTAAGAGGCGGAGCGACGCGTTCCAGCATCGACCCAGTGTGCATCAAATCCATTGAGCTGGTAACGGAATCGAAGACTGTCCTGGGAGCGCAGCAGCATTGGCGACCAGGCAATTTCAAGTCGGCTGTTTCCGGGTTGAATTGTGATGCCGTGGTCACTCGCGACGGTGCGTCCATTGACCTGAACGCCATGAATCACGATTGGAATTGGCGTGTCGGAAGATACATGACCAGCGAGAATATGAAGCGGGCCGCGATCCGTCAGAAACCATGCTTCGCCATGTGCGTCGAGACAACCGGAGGGTTGCCGACCGCCATAAATTTGCGCTGCATCCACATCGTTGGAGATGCCATAGAAGCTCAGCGAAAGATGCGCCGTCGGATAATCCGCAGCGGCGTCCAGTTCCTTGCGGCTGAGCAGTGAGATGCCATTCGGGCCGCTGATCCAGAAGCCGCCGTGCACATCTTCCAAAATTTGATAGATGCTGTTACTTGCCAGCCCCTGATCGGTGGTGTAATGCGTGAGCATGCCATGTTTCCATCGAAAAAGACCATCGT
>JAJZDO010001056.1 GCA_021805955.1 Acidobacteriota bacterium | reverse complement strand
CCGCAACGACTTTCGAGTGTGTCCAATTCAACCGTCGGCAACAATTTCGCGGTCTCCGGCAATCGTCCGCAGCAGAATCTGTTTCTGTTGAATGGAGTGGAATTTACCGGAGCGGCAGAGAACAACATGCAGCCAGGCGGCACCAGTGGGGAACTGCTGGGCGTGGATGCAGTCCGCGAGTTCAATGTGCTCCGCGATTCGTATGGCGCGGAATACGGCAAGCGGCCCGGAGCCCAGGTATTGATCGTGACCCTGAGCGGGACTAACCAGCTCCACGGGTCCGCGTACGAGTTTCTGCGCAACAATGCGCTCGATGCCCCGAACTATTTCGACAAGGGCTCCGCTCCGCCTTTTCAACGCAACCAGTTTGGAGCCTCCCTGGGCGGCCCGATCCTGAAGAACAAAACATTTCTTTTCGCAAATTACGAGGGCCTTCGCCAGCATCTGCACCAGACGGGCGTCGACCTCGTTCCAGATACGAATGCACGCAACGGACTGCTGCCCTGCAAGCTCGTGAGCCCGGCGCCGAACCCCTGCCCGCCTTCCGGTCTGGTCAACGTTGGAGTCGGCCCTGGAGTGGCTCCGCTGCTTGCCCTGTGGCCTACGCAAAGCGCGAATGCGCCCGACTTCGGAGGCATCTCGGAAGCCTTCAACAGTCCATTGCAAATCATCCGCGACGACTTTGGGACCACCCGCCTGGACTACGTGTTTTCCGAAAGCGACACCCTGACCGGCGTCTACACCATCGACGACAGCGCCGACACGACCCCGACCAGCACCAATCTGTACAGCACCGATCTTGAAAACCTGCGCGAACAGGTTGTGAGTGTGGAGGAGACGCACATCTTTTCTCCCGCGCTGCTCAACATTGCGCGCGTTGGCTATTCGCGAGCGGCCTATTTCTATACCGGCGAACCCACGCCCGGCACACCGGCGGCCGATGTCCCGGGGTTTGTTGCCAGCAAGCCCGTTGGCGCAGTCGTGGTTGGCGGAAGTGCCGCGGCCAATCCCGCGGCGCAGGTGAGTCTGGCGGGCAGCAACGTGGGGAGCAATCTGCATATCGCGCGCAATCTTTTCACCTTCCAGGATCACGCGGCCCTGACGCGAGGACGCCACCAATTCAGCGCCGGAGTATGGTTGCAGCCGCTGCAATCCAACGAGGACCTGGCGCTTACGCAGTTTGGACAGGCGACCTTTACCGGGCTGCAGCAGTTTCTGCAAGGCACGGTGGGAAGCTTCCTCTACGATCCCGCGCCCACGGAGATGAACTGGCGCTCGCTGCTCGGCGCATGGTATGCGCAGGATGTCATTCGCGTGAGTCCAAAGCTGACGGTGTCGCTGGGATTTCGTGACGAATTTACCACCGGATGGAACGAGGCGCATGGCCGCGCCGCGAATTTCATCTTCAACAATGGCGTCATTCAGACACAGCCTCGTATTGCGAACTCCGCATTCACCGTCAACAATGCGAAGTTCCTGCCGCAGCCTCGAATCGGTGTCGCATGGAGTCCATTCAGTCGGAAGACGGTCCTGCGCGGCGGCTTCGGAATGTACAACGACTTGCAGGACGCGCTCGGCTACCGCATGGACCAGAATGCGCCCTTCAACCCGTCCTATGGCATCTCCAACCTTCCTGTCGCCAGCCTGCCTCTTCCCATCTCCCCGGTTCCCGCCAACGCCAAGATCGCGCCCGCCGGAGTTCAACCCGACATGCACACTCCGACCCTGATCTCATGGTCGTTCGGGGTCGAGCAGGAGTTGTCTACGAACACCGTGCTCACGGTCGGATACGTGGGTTCTCACGGATACCATCAGATCGTCAGCCTGGATGACAACGAACCCACGCCCACGGTTTGTCCCGCCGGCCAATGCCCGGCCAACTACCCTGCCACATTCCCGGCGCCTCTGGGCGGCGCCGCAGTACCGGCTGGCTCGTATTACATCCCTGCTGGCACGCCTGCGGCAAACCCGGCCCTGGGGAGTGCGTGGGCATGGTTCTCGGTGGGAACCAGCTCCTACAATGCGCTGCAGGTGGAACTCAACCATCGTCTCAGCGACGGACTGATGCTGCGCGGTGTCTACACCTGGTCGAAGGCTTTGGACGACGGAGATTCGCTGAACGCCACGGCAGCAGGCAACGCGCCCGGGCTTGTCTCAAATCCATTCGATGTGAAAGCCGACTGGGGACCCGCGACCTACGACGTGCGCAATGTCGCCGTGATCGATGGAATCTATAATCTTCCGCTTGGGCGGCACAGACGCTATCTGCATGGACTGAGCAGCGTTCCCAATGCCATCGTAAGCGGTTGGACGGCAAACTCGATTGTGACGCTGCAGTCCGGCTTTCCCTTTACGCCGCAACTCAGCTACAACCCATCCAACAACGGCGATACCAAGAATCCCGTGCGCCCGTTTGCAAACCCCGCGTTTCATGGCTCCGCCATTGTCGGCAAACCTACGGAGTGGTTTGACCCGGCTGCATTTCTGGCGCCCCCAACTGGCAGTGGATTCTATGGAAATCTTGGGCGCGACAGTCTGACGGGCCCAGGCGTCGCGACCTGGGACATGTCGATGCTGAAGGACACGTCGCTGCATGGACGCCTCAACCTGGAGTTCCGCGCGGAGCTCTTCAACATCCTGAACCGGGCCAATTTCAACACGCCCAATCTGGTTGTCTTTACTCCCTCCGGGGTTTCGCCCACTGCCGGCGTGATCACCGGCACCTCGACGACCGCGCGTCAGATCCAGTTTGGATTGAAGCTTCTCTGGTAAGGCTCGCAGAGCGATGCGCGGAACCTCCCACCTCAGGATCGAAGAGCGCCCTCGCACGCTGCATTTGTTTCCCCGTTGGTTCAGCGGCCCGGAGTATCTGTGCATATAATGATCCATGATTCGTTGCGCCGCGGTCGGTCGCATTCCGTGGCCGGAGAGTTCAAGCAAGCCTCGCCCCTTCTCCAGTAACACCAAATTTTGGCAAAGGATAGAAACAGGTCCAACATGGCAAAAAGCGTCAACAAAGTGATTCTTCTCGGCAACGTCGGCAAAGACCCAGAGATCAAAGCCACAGCCAGCGGTGTAACTGTCGCTACGTTTTCCATTGCCACTAGCGAGCGGTTCAAAGACAAGACCGGCAACTGGCAGGACCGCACGGAGTGGCATAACCTCGTCGCCTACCAGCGCACCGCGGAGATCGTCCGCGACTACGTGAAGAAAGGCAACAAGCTCTACGTCGAAGGCCGCCTGCAAACCTCATCGTGGGACGACAAGACCACCGGCCG
>JAJZDO010000296.1 GCA_021805955.1 Acidobacteriota bacterium | reverse complement strand
CGCTGTGGATATATGGCTGATCTGCGCAACCCATCGCAATCTGCAGGCGGACATCAAAGCCGCTCGGTTCCGCTCGGACCTGTTTTATCGCATCAATGTCGTCTCCATTGAACTGGCGCCGCTGCGTGACCATCGTTCCGATGTGCGTATGTTGCTGGCGCATTTTCTGCGTTATTACGAGCTGAAATTTGGGCGCACGCTGCCGCCGCTTTCCGGTTCGGTGATGAAGCTGCTGGAGGCGTATCACTGGCCGGGAAATGTGCGCGAACTGGAGAACCTGGTGAAGCGTTACGTGGTGCTGGGAAATGAGCAGGCGATTGTGGAAGCGTTGAACGAGAGTGAGTCGGCATCGTCGGACTCAGTCTTCATTCCCGACGGCAATCTTCCGCTGCGAATCCAGACCCAGCGCGCGGTGCGAATGATGGAGCGGCAAATCATTCTGCGCGCTCTCAACGAGCATCGCTGGAACCGTCGCAAGACGGCGCAGTCGCTGGATATCAGCTATCGAGCGCTGCTGTACAAGATCAAGGACGCCGGCTTGCCCCGGTTGCGTCAGGCCCATTCTGACGCCTGTTCTCCTGAGGAGAAGCAACGATGAAAGGAAAAGAAATGTTGTCTCGATTGTCCCAATTCGCGGCTGCCGCTGTAGCGGTGAGTTTTGCTTGCTGCCTGCTGCATGCGCAGACGCAGCCGATTGTTGCACCCGCTGGTAGCGTCACCCGTCCCTTCAGTACGCCGGAGGCGCCGGTCGGAACCTCGTTTCAGACCAAATCCGGCGACACTGCGCTGGCTCGACCGGAGACACGGGTGGCACCGGCGGTGGATGCTCATTATCGAATCGGCGCCGACGATGTACTGACCGTGAATGTGTGGCACGAACCTGAGGTCTCGCGCAATGTTCCGGTTCGTCCGGATGGCAAGATTTCCCTGCCGCTGGTCGGGGATGTGCAGGCTGCTGGCATGACTCCTACGGAATTGAAGAATGAACTGGAAGCGCACTTCACGAAATACCTGACCAATCCAGTCGTCAGTGTCATTGTGGCGGAGATTCGCAGTCAGCGCATCAACGTACTGGGCCAGGTCCTTCGTCCGGGAACGTATGCGTTGATCCCGCCCATGAACGTGATTGACGCGGTGGCGACGGCGGGCGGGTTGAGGGAGTTTGCAAAACCGAACAAGATTTACGTTTTGCGCACGTTGCCCACCGGTCAGGTGGAGCGAATCAAGGTGCAATACAACAACGTGTTGAAGGGCAAGCGAGGCAGCGAAAACGTCATCTTGCAGACTCGCGACACCGTGGTGGTCCCGTGACAAATTTGTCGCCCTGGTTTCAGAAAATTCGGTTCTCACTTCCGCTGGCCGGGATGCTTGCGGTGGCTGGCTGGCAGCTGATGGCGCCGGTTAACCGGGCCGTAGGGCAGGCAGTTCCGGCCGGAGAGTTGCCGCCGGGCGAAACCAGCCCGACCGATCAACTGTTGCCGGGGCAGTCGCTGGGATCCAACCTGACATTGAACCAGGAAGTGAATGCGATCAATGCGGAAAACCAGTCCTTCCAGCGTTTTGGGCTGGGACTGTCAGCCTCGGGTGGAGAGGAAACAAATTTTCTTGGCGCGCAGACCAACCAAGTGTCGGCGGGGTATGGGCAATTTACCGCGGACGCGGCAGTACTGTTGCACAATGAGCGGACCCGATATTTCTTGTTGTATCAGCCGCAATACAACCTGTATCCCAAGTTTTCCCAGGTCAATAACTTTTCCCAGATGGCATTTCAAAACCTGACCCATGCGATGTCGGACCGAGCTGGGCTGGAGTGGGACACTACGGCGGCCCGCTATCTAAGTCTGAACCAGTTCCTGCCGCAGAGCCTTGGTATCGGCGGAATCGGCGTGGTAGTGCCGACCTTGGGGGTGCAGTTGCTACAGGACAGTTTTGAGGTGACGAATTTGGCCACCACTCTGACTTTTAAATATTTGATCAATTCCCGGACGACGTTTGCCGGATCGGCGACCGGGAGCTTCTTCATGATGATTCCGTTCCCGGTGACCACGACTTCGACCAGCACCGCTCCGTCGCCACAGGAACTGGCGGAAAGGTTTATCGCCAGCGGGGGGGATGCGCTACTGAGCTATCAATTGACTCTTCGCGATGCGGTAGGCGCAGAGATTACTCCGGTCTACATTTACGGGCTGAACGGCGCCGGAGATGAGGCCGCTGAAACGGTGCAGGCCACGTATGCCAGAGAATTGTCCCCGACATTCACCGCAAGTGTAGGCGTGGGGCCGCTGTTTATTCAGTCGTCCAGCTTTCAGCTTGGCAGTGTGAAAGTAGGTAGTCTCCAGACCACCAGCTATGCCATCAATGCGTCCTTGAGCCGGCAGATGAAGCAATCCCAGTTTGCCGTCAACTACAGCCGGGCAATTCTGGTGAACCTGCTGGAACCCCCCATCGTGGCCAACAGCGTGAACTCCAATGCGTATCTTGGGTTGGGAAACAACTGGATTTTCACAGGAGCGGGCTCGTATACCCATGATGGCGGCGCGGGGGCTTTGTTCGGCCCCGGCCAGTTTTATGGAGGGTCTGCGCAAATCGCGTATCAGGTTGCGAAATCTATCCAATTTTTTGCTCTCTACTCCGTGTTCTCCGAAAGCTTTTCGCTCGGAACAAATCAGCCCTCGTTCGGCTTCACACGAAACCAGTTCGGCGGTGGTATCCAGTTCAATCTGGGCAATCCGATTGCTCGCAGCAACAATTCCACCCTTGGAGGGATCCAGTAATGGAACGTAAGCCACCAGCTTCGGTCGGCGATTTCGTCGCCGTCATTCAGCGTCGCAAATATTGGATTGTGATCTCATCGTTGCTTGTCATCGCAACGGGACTGGCGGTTAGCCCGCTGGTGCCGCGCACCTACAAGTCGACCGCCACGGTGCTGGTGAAAGCGCAGAGCATGCCTTCGGTGTATGTGAGGTCGTCTGAGAGCAACACGAGCACCAGTCGTCTGCAGCAAATCAAGTTGGAAGTGATGAGCGGAGCGGACTTTCCGCAGATTATCGAGAGGCTGAACCTCTATCCAAAGCTGCGCCAGCAGGCAAGCATGATGCAGGCGATTGCGCAGATGAGAAAGGACATCACAGTAGAGGAAGTTCAGGACTCTGGCGACGACAGAGGCGGTGTCGGAGCGTTCACCATCTCCTACATTGGGAAGACGCCGCAAAAGACACGCGACGCGACCCGGGAAATTACAGATCTGTTTTTGCAGCAGAGTGTGAAGGACGGACGTGAGCA
>JAJZDO010000308.1 GCA_021805955.1 Acidobacteriota bacterium | reverse complement strand
GCCAGTGAAAACAAACACTTTGACGATCGATGGGTGGAACGTTTCACCCATCCACAGTCTGCAAGAGCATGGCGACCGCACTGCGCCTGATCTTGGTTTTGCTGCCAACCCAAAGACGAATCCGTGGAACACCACTGTTTTTGAACTTTTCTCCGAGATCGTTCATCGCGCTCCCAATTCGATTGCACTGGCAGACGGCCAGCAATCCCTTACCTACGCACAGTTGTGGAATTTTGCAGATGCCTTTCGCGCCCGCCTCGTCGGTCAAGGAGTCAAGCCTGGAGACATGGTGGCCATCTCCGCGAGCAGGTCTCTGGCCACCGTGGCCGCGATCCTGGGCATTGTGATGGCGGGCGGGTGCTATGTGCCGATCGATATTGAAGAATATCCAGTCTCTGCGTTAAGCCGGATTGCGGGCTTGGAGGGACTGCGTCACTGGATTGCCGATGCAAAGGCCCGGGAGAAAAACTGTCCGGTCCTTTGGGCGGGGCGGGGCGACCTGCCCAAGGACGCGGCTCCGTGTTCGCTTGTCTCCTATTGTTGCAATCCGCTTTCCTGCTGGTGCTCAGTCCTCTCGCTGGAGGAGGTGTCATGCCCGGTTGGCAACGATCTGGCAGAAATCCCGAGGAGCGCGATCAACGGGGACAGCGCTCTCTATGTGATGTTTACTTCCGGCTCTACCGGAGCGCCGAAGGGTGTTGTTGTTCCAAATCGAGCTGTGGTGCGGCTAGTCAGTAGCCAGGAATTTATTACGTTCGATTCGACGCAGACATTCTTGCTGCACTCGCCGCTTTGCTTCGATGCTTCGACGCTGGAATTCTGGGGTAGCCTGCTGCATGGATCTCGGCTGGTGGTGGCGCCGGGCCGGTCGCTGGGTTTGGACGACTACACAAACCTGATTCTGCAGCAGGGTGTGACCACACTCTGGCTGACAGCCGCGATGTTTCATCTTGCCGCGGAACACACTCCGGAGATGTTTGCGCCGCTCCGCCAGCTTGTGTTTGGGGGCGATGTCATCTCGCCGCGCCATGTCGAGCGGATGCGCGCCCTGTATCCTGCGCTGCACATGGTGAACGGGTACGGTCCCACGGAGAACACGACGTTCACTTGTTGCTATCCGGTGCCGAGAGAGTATCGGGCGGAGGGCACGCTGCCGATCGGATCGCCGATTGCATATACGACCGTGCACATTCTCGACACGAATCACAAGGCGCTTCCCGCTGGGCAGCCGGGGGAATTGGCGGCGGGAGGCGCGGGCGTCGCGCTGGGATATCTGGGGCGGCCTGAGGCGACGGCAGAGCGATTTATTCCGGATACATTTTCAACTCGGCCTGGAGCGCTGCTGTACCTGACCGGAGACCGTGCCGTCCAACGACCGGATGGGACGATCGAGTTTCTAGGACGGATGGATCGCCAGGTGAAGATTGCCGGTCATCGCGTGGAACTTGCGGCGGTAGAAAATGCTTTGTCGGCCTCTCCGCTGGTTACGGATGCAGCCGTAGTCGTGTTCACCGTGCCGTCTGGAGAGAAGCATCTGGTGGCTTGCGTGGCATTGGCGAACCCGGTACAGAACGCGGAAACAACGTTGCGCGGGTGGTTGCAGGCGCGACTGTCTCGCACCTCGATTCCGCAAGACTGGTTGTTTCTGGAGAAGTTGCCGATTAACGGGAACGGCAAGCTGGACCGGAGTGGGTTGCAGACACTCTGTGAAATGCGCCTGATGGGATCGCCCCTCGATCCGCCTACGCCTGCCCTTGCGCAACAAAATAAAGCGATCGCGGAGAGCAAGGTTGCGGCGGACGGAAACAACATCATGGCCCATCTGCAGAAAATGTGGGCTACGCTGCTGGGCCGCGCGGCGGTTGGCGCGGACGAGAATTTTTTCGATCTCGGGGGCACATCGCTGCTGTTGATCGAGATGCATGCCAGGCTCCATGCGGAGTTTGCCTCGACTCCATCGTTGGTGGATATGTTCGCGTTTCCGACATCGCGGAGCTTGGCGGCGCGACTCGGCGCATGTCAGCAAAAGAGAGCAGAGACCGGAGCTGGGGAGCTGCGCGGCCAACGCCAGCGCGCTGCCATGTTGGCAAGGCGCCCAGGGATGCGCGTGTCGAAAACTCCTGCGCTGAGCGTCGCCAGAGAGGATGGATCCCGATGAGCGATCATGGGGAACACAGGATGGCCGTCGCTGGAATTGCGGGAGGCGTTGCGGCAAGCAGTTCCAAGTCGCAAGTAGCAGAGACAACAGCGATCCGCTTTCTTGCCACGGAGCTGGAATGGAATGCCCCGCATGTGCAGCAGGCGTGGCGGCGACTGTTGAGAGAGACCGCGAATCCCAATGTGCTGTTTGCCAGTCCGGAATGGTTCGAGAATAAGCACAAGACAAAACGGGAAGAGCTCCGGGTCGCCGTCGTTGAGAACGGCGCGAAGATCGCTGCGGTCGCTCCCATATTGCTAGGGCAAAAGAAATTCGATCTAAAGTTCCGCCAAATGAGATTCAGGACAGCACAAGTTCTCGGGGGAGAAGGCCTGATGCGGGAAGAGATGTATGAACCACTATTCCAACAGATCTTCCAAACCTTCGAGGATGTGGACGCCATTCATTTCCGGCTGTTGCCGATCGAAAGTCCATGCTGGAAGGCAGTCCAATCCTCGCGGGCTGGATGGGTGCACGTCCATAATCAGTTCAAAATGTACTTTTTGGATTTGCCGAAAACGTTCGATGAATACCTGGCAGTGAGATTCGATTCGAAACATCGAGGGAACTTGAAACGCCGTGTGAAGGTATTGGGCGAGCAAGGCGAACTTCGACTGCAACGGATCACGGCACCTGAGGATGTTCCGGAGTTCCTTCGAGCTGGAGGCCAAGTGGCGCGCGCCTCCTGGCAGGCAGCGAAAGCGGATTACCTGATCAAGGAAACGCCGGAATGGAACGCGTACCTCAGCGATTTAGCCAGACGCGGGCTTCTCCGGTCTTATCTTCTTTGGAGCGGGTCGAAACCCTGTGCCTATGAGCTCGGATTCCAAGGGGGCGGATACTATTACGGCAGCCTTACCGGCTACGACTCATCGATGGCGAAGTATTCCCCGGGTACGGTCATTCTGCTGCTGACGATTGAGGACTTGATGCAACACGATCCTCCAGAAAGGCTGAACTTTGGAGAGGGAGAGGATGAATACAAGCGAGAGTTCGCGACCTCGGCGGCTGGAGTGGCGAATGTCACCATGTTGCGCCGGTCGGGGATGGGGAGTCTGAGATCGACTGTCTTCGGAGCGTATCGGT
>JAJZDO010000437.1 GCA_021805955.1 Acidobacteriota bacterium | reverse complement strand
TGTCGAACCACCGATGCGAACTGAGAACTCGGGAATCAATGTGTCAAGAATGGCCTTGATCTTCTTCCGCTTGGCGAGATCCCGATCCCATTCTTCCTTCTTTGCCAAAGGAGCCTGCTGACCTAGCGCGGAATAGGTTATCTGGCTTCCCCTGTCTTCAATAGGCTCCCCCCAGGTTTGTTCAACATGGAAGTCGGCTGTCTCTATCGCTTTCTTCAACGAACTAACAATCTTCTCTTTTTCGTCCGCCTTGAAGTCCTCCGAATAAAGCTTCTTCCATGCTCCGGTGTATTGAAAGAACTTTGTACCGCAGGTAGGAAGAATCGAAAGCCTGGCCAGGCTTTCGTCCTGAGGAAGTTTGGAGAGCACCTGTTTTTCAAACTGCGGCCAAGCGCCTCCTGAAATGACAGCCACCTTGGCGACGCTGAGCAGATCATGTAGCAGGGACGCCATTTCGGAGTCGAGAGACGACTTGCTTGGTGCGAGGGTACCGTCCAAATCGAACACTATGAGCTTTTTCATTGATATCCCCATCCTGGGTTCTATGAAATCAAGCCGGATTTGCGCTGTCTATCCTGTCCTGTTTACGACATTCTGCACAATCATGGGATCGCGATCTCCAACAGAATTACTTCTCCACTGGGTTGAAACGCACACTGTCCGACTTCTGCCGGCAAGAGCCAAACATCTCCTCTGCCTACCGCGTAGGGAATTCCTTTGTGGCTGACCTGGCCTGTGCCCTCAATGCAAACCAATACGCGCGGCTCTGCGGTTGCTCCAACGGTGAACAGGTCTTGACCTAGTAATCGCCACAACAAGAAAGCATGGCAATCGAAGAGCCGCTCGCGCTCAACAGGTTTTTTAGTTTCGACGCGGGGCGCAGCCATGCCGCCATCACTCGCCCCAAACTCGATGGAGGCAAATGCCTGCTCGACTTGCAGCGGCCGCAACTCCCTGGTCTTCGGGTCGATATGGCCCCAATCGTAGAGCCGAAACGTCGTATCGCTATTTTGCTGAACCTCGAAAACCACGACATCGTTGCCCAGAGAGTGAACTGTTCCTGCAGGAATGAATATGGCATCGCCGACCTTCGGGGCAATACACACCAGGTGGTCTGCAATGGTACCGTCATCAAGAGACTGCCGCAGAGTATCGGCAGTTGTGCCTGATTTCAGGCCAGCATAGATGCGTCCCTCCTTCTCGGCATCGATTACAACCCACGCTTCTGTCTTTGCCGTATCGCCAGCAGGAATCAGCTCTGGGTGCGCATCGCTGGGATGCACCTGCACAGAGAGCATCGAGCGTGCGTCCAGAAACTTGAGCAGCAATGGAAAGCGGCTGAAACGCGAAGACAACTTGCCCATCAACTGTTCTGGAAACTGCTTCATCATTTGCCCAAGTGTCTGACCCTTGAGCGGTCCGTTCGCAACCAGGCTTTGGTGGTCGGTGCGGTCGCTGAGCACCCACGCTTCTCCAACAGGACCGTCGCCAGGCAGCGGCGCGGAGAGCAGGCTGGACAATCGCCTGCCGCCCCACAATCGGTATTGATAGATCGGATCGAAGCGCAAGGGATACAAAGAAGTCTGCCTCATGCTGGTGTCACCCAATTCAAGTGATTGCGAGTTGGCGCGTGATCGATGTGGATCGCTGTTGCGGCGGTTGTCCATGCCAGCAATTTGTTGGCGATGGTCCTTGACTCAGGGAAACCGATGGCCATGTGGAATCGATGCCAAGTCATCGCTTAGAACGTAAATCGCAAGCGCCGCAGCCATGAAGATTGCGCCGACCCAAAAGCGCCAATCATAATGCATGCGCCTCCAGTATGGGCCTGGATCCGGTTCGCTGGCTTCGCCACTATTTCCTTCCCGATTGTGTTTGCTTCCAGTCATCTCTTCTCCATCTCGGCAGAGTATTCTCCTCGTCGTGCAGCCTGGTTGCAGCGTGCGCGGTGAACCAGAGCCTGCTGCGCCGCCAATATATTGGCCTCGTGGCCTTTCCAAATCTCCAAGGCCGGCTGCTGGATGGCTCGGGCAAACGAGAACGCCAACACCCACGGTAGCCGCGATTTGAATCTCATATTCATTGCATTCAAGTGTGCTGAAGCCAATTCCGCAGATTGACCGCCGGACAGGAACGCAATCGCCGGCACAGCGGCGGGAACGGCTCGCAAAAAGCAGTTCACGGTGGCATCGGCTACCTCATCCAATGTCGGTTGACTTGCGCAGGCCGTTCCAGAAAGCACCATATTGGGCTTCAGAATCATTCCTTCCAGAGCCACCCTTTGCGCGAACAATTCGCTGAATACCGTCCGCAGCACCTCGTCTGTGACTACACGACACTGCTGCAAAGTATGCCCGCCATCCATGATGACCTCAGGCTCAACAACAGGGACGAGGCCCGCCTGCTGACACAGCGCCGCATAGCGAGCCAGTGCATGAGCATTGGCTTCGATGCAGCCCCAACTCGGAAGCCCATCACCGATCGCTATCATCGCGCGCCATTTGGCAAAGCGCGCGCCCATTTGAAAATATTCGTGAAGGCGATCGCGCAATCCGTCCAGGCCTTCAGTCACTTTTTCGCTGGGATGTCCTGCCAACTCCTTCGCGCCAGCGTCTACTTTGATCCCAGGAACGATTCCCGCCTCGATCAGTACTTTGATGAAGGGCGTGCCGTCGCTCTTCTGCTGCCGGATCGTTTCGTCGCAGAGGATTGCGCCGCCTATCGACTCACTGAGCCCTGGAGAAGTTACAAGCAATTCGCGATACGCTCTCCGAGCTTCGAAAGTCTGTGGAATTCCAAGCTTTTCGAAGCGCTTGTTACAGGTTCCGGTACTCTCATCCATGGCAAGCAGGCCCTTATCGTGAGCGAAAAGGGCCCGTGCTGTTTCTTCAAGTTGTTGCACATTCATTCGAGCGTACTCCATTTTTTCAGACCATTTCTGAGGGATAAGTCCCGATATGGTTGACGCGGTCTTTGTTACCCCGGATCAGTTATCTGACGGCCCAGACCTAGCCACGCCCACTTTGAGATGCAGCGAGAGGAAGCGCAAGCTCTTCCGATGCAGGCGTGGGATCAAGCGAGATATTGTCTTGGGACTCCTTCTCTTTGTTCGCTCGTTCCTGACCTATTCCCATGGTCAGCGCGGTCATTCCGGCAAGACCGCCCAGTTGCATGGTTTCGATGGCGGAGCTGGGAACGATGACGATCGTAGAGTTTTGCTTCAATCCTTCATAGAGCATGTTCATTCCACGTAAATGGAAAGCTATGGGATCGTTGGCGTAGG
>JAJZDO010001081.1 GCA_021805955.1 Acidobacteriota bacterium | reverse complement strand
AGCACGGCCCACGCCAATCTTCACATCCAGGGGAACATAGGTATATTGGAAATAGGGCTCGATCATCCACCGCTTGGCGGTATGGGTATACATGAGGTCATAAATGTCGCTGTTGTTTTGATATAACGGCGTGGCCACGCTCGAATAAGCGGTACGCCCTAGGTTCCCACTGGCGACGACTTCCACGCTATTGGCGGCACTTGCGGTGTAAGTCAACTCACCGGTAAGCCAGTTATAACGGTTGGAATAAAAGCCATCGTTCCAAGCCAGAGAGCTGCTGAGCTTGGCCTTGGCATAATTTACTTGTATTCCCCGGTTGACATCGTTTTCCTGGTTCCATAGAAGCCCTCTCTCGATATTCATATTTTCAAAGGTGAATGTGTCTTCCGCGCCGATCAGCGTTGGCAACTTGCCGATAAGAAACGAGAAATTACCTTTCGGAACCAATTTCAGATATGCCTGCGGCAAAGCCCCAAAATAATCGCTGACAATATTGCGAGTGGAAAGAAGCGGCACGCCCAATGCAGGAAAATTGTAGGCGCCCGCCTGTAGAAAAAACTGCACCAGTCCACTGGTTTTCTGGATGAAGATCTGTCCATTGCTGACATCCGCGCGCGCGGCTTGATCGCTGGAGACGGGGTGGCCCTGCCAGTAGCCGAAGCCGCTGAGAATGCCAGTTACATCCAGCTTCCCAAACGGCCCTGCGTCAAACGTTCTGGGAGAAGCGGTACTGAGGGGGCCGACCATCGCCGGCGACGCAAGGGGAGCTGCAGGTGCGGTTTCAGTGGGTGCTGCTTGCGGCGCGGCCACGGAGCCAATCTGGTTGACACTTGCATCCATCGCGGCGTTTCCGCCAGTCTGCGCGCGCGTGGTTGCGCCGGGGAACAAGCCAAGGGCAAGGACCGCCAATAGCGTCTTTTTACTCCCAGGCATGATGTGGTCCGCATTGTCTAGCGGAAACACATACCTGTTCTTTCTTTTCGAAGGGTCTGCCGCTTGAGTACGAGCAAATCCACGGTAACAAAATAGTAAAAAAACTATTGCCGCCACGCAGCCCGTTCCCGCTAAGAATGTCGCCAACATAATTGCCTGCCCAGTTCGGAAGTTTTCGAACTGCAATTAGTTCACACCTCTGGGCATAAAAAGAGCATAAGAAGGTCGTAAAAAAATTATAAGGATGTGTCGGACTGCGCTCCTTCGGGGACGAAGCGATAGCCCACCCAGGGTTCCGTCAGGATATAGTGCGGTTCATCCTGCGGCTCAATCTTCCGGCGAAGTTGTCCAATAAGGACGCGTAAGGATTCAGGCTGGTCCACGTTGTAGCCGCCCCAGACAGCGACCATCAATGTGCGGCGGGTAACAACCCGATCCGGATAGAGCGATAGGGCATGCAGCAGATCGAATTCTTTGGGCGTGAGATGAACTTCTGCTCCGCGAACAAATACCTGTCGGGAGCCGGGATCGATGCGGAAATCCCCCAAGACAAATTCCGCTGTTTTGTCATCCGCGGACAATTGTTTTTGCCGCCTCAGGGCCGCTCGAATTCTGGCCAGAAGCTCATTTATCTGAAAAGGCTTGGTCACATAGTCGTCGGCCCCGGCATCGAGAGCTTCAACTTTTGTCTTTTCCTGGTTGCGAACAGAAAGTACCAGGATGGGAACATTGGATTGTTTTCGAATGGCGCGGCAAAGCTCCACGCCATCCATTTTTGGCATGGAGAGGTCGGTAATAATCAGTTCGGCTGGCCAGTTCTTCAGCACGGCGAGTGCGGATTCCCCATCCGTAGCAGATTTCACGCGATAACCTTGCGCCGTGCACGCCATCGATAACACGCGGATGATCTGGGCTTCATCGTCAACGATCAGGATTCTTGCCGGCTCTGCGATATCGCGACGTGTGGCTGTTAGATCTGTCATCAAAGGCTCAATGCTGCTCTTGGGTCACAATGTGCACATCGACGTTGGGAGCTTCGCGGAGCAGCCGCTGAATCGCCATGAAATAGAGATAGTTTCGCCAGCCGCGAACCGCTGAGCGTCCGATGATGATCTGAGTGATGCGATGTTCGCGCACAAAGTCCGCGATCGAGCTGGCAATTTTGCCGCCCTGCACATGGAAAATTCGGGCTGAAAGATTTTCTGCAAAGCGCAGATTCGCCGCCAGGTTTCGACTCTTCTCTTCCATCGCGTCGTCGGGCAAATCGACATGCAGCACATAAAATTCGGCGTCCATTCCCTCGGCCGTGCGGGCCCCGCGCGCAATCAGCTGCTGCGATGCTGGATTGGAGCTGATGCAGACTGCGACCCGCTCCTGGACGACCCAATCCTGGCCCAATTGTTTGCGGCGCAGGTAGGCGTCCAAATTTCGATCTACGGCATGGGTAACCCGCTTCAGCGCCAGTTCTCGCAGCGCGAGCAGGTTTCCGCGTCGGAAAAAATTGGCCAGAGACCTTTCGATCCGCTCGGCGGGATAGATGTCTCCGCGCCGCATACGAGTCTGCAACGCTTCCGGCGTTACGTCAACCAAAACCACTTCGTCTGCGCGACCCAGCACCCAGTCCGGAACTGTTTCCCGTACGACGACACCCGTGATGCTCTGCACTGTGGGAGCCAGGCTCTCCACGTGCTGCACATTCAGCGCGGACATGACGTCGATGCGGTGCTGCAGCAGTTCCAGAACATCCTCGTAGCGCTTTTCGTGTTTGCTGCCGGGAATATTGGTGTGTGCCAGTTCATCGATCAGCACGACTTGAGGTTTTCTTGCCAATACCGCGTCCAGATCCAGCTCTTCAAAGAACGTGCCTTTATATTCAACTCGCCGGGTTGGGACCGCCTCCAACTGACTTGCCAGCTCAATGACGCGAGGCCGCTGATGTGTTTCGATGAATCCGATCACCACATCTTCGCCCCGATTCCGGCGTCGAATGGCTTCGCTGAGCATGTTGAAAGTTTTGCCCACGCCGGGCGCATAGCCCAGGAAGACCTTGAAAATCCCCGCGGTCTTTTCCGGCGCAGCGGCTTCCAGCCACTGTTCCGGCGTTTTGATCGGTTTTACGTTTTCGGTTTGGCGACTCATCACTTACGCGACCTGAGTAGAATTGGAATGGTGCTGCCACATAGTACATCTCCGGCAATGCGGTATACGGCGTCCACGCTGGCTGTGGCGCTGATCGTCTGGATATATTTTTCCCTGCTGCATGTCAATCACACCACAGTTTCTCTTACTTTATTGTTATACGTCCTATTTATTGCCGGGCGATGGGGACTTTCCAACGCGATTTTTACTTCAGTCCTCGCTACCTTGGCGATCAATTTTTTCTTTCTTCCCCCGATTGGGAAACTCACCGTCGCAGATCCGCAGAACTGGATTTCGCTCAGTGCTTTCCTGATTACTGCGGTCCTGTCCAGCCGGCTTTCCCACCGTGCGCGGGATGAGGCGAAAGAGGCCAAGAATCAACGGATCGAAATGGAGCGTTTGTACGACTTTAGCAGGCAGCTGCTCACGACCGATAATATCCTCGACTTGCTGAATTCGATCCCGCGGATTATTACAGCCACGTTCTTTACTGAGGGCACGGCCCTGCTGGTCAACTCCAGAACCAGCGTCTACCACTCCGGCAGAAGCAGCGAGGAGATCAGCGACGAAATGTTGCGCGTCGCCTCTCGGGAGCGGGACATTCAGAGAGTTGAAGAGAAGAGAATATGTCTGGTCCCGCTGATGATGGGTGTGCGACCCATTGGCGCCCTGGGCATCCTGGGTAAATGCCCATCCAGGCAAAGTCTGGAAGCTCTGGGGAGCATGGTTGCTATCGCGGTGGAACGCGCCGGGGCTGTCGAGCAGTTGGGCAAGACCGAAGCCGCCCGCGAGAGCGAACGAATCCGCAGCGCGCTGCTGGATTCCGTAACTCATGAACTGCGCACTCCCCTTACCTCCATCATGGGAGCGGTCACCAGCCTTCGATCGGATTTACAGTTGTCCCCAACGGAGCGGAACGAATTGCTGTCCATCATCGACGAAGAGAGCGGACGTCTCAATCGCTTGATTGAAGAGGCGGTGGAGATGGCGCAGCTGGATGCCCACGAAGTCCAGTTGGACCTGCAACTGCATTCGGTGCAGGAGTTGGTAGATCAATCGGTCAAGAACGCGCAGGAAATTGTTCAGGCGCATCCGATTACCGTGCGTCTGCCCCAGGATTTGCGTCCAGTCTTTTTTGACCTGCGCATGATCGAAAAAGTGCTGCATCACCTGCTGGAAAATGCCGCGAAATACTCTGCTCCCGGCAGCCCGATCTATATCAGTGCTGAAGAAAACAAACATACGCTTGTCGTTAGCGTGGCCGATCGTGGCGTTGGAATTGGGATGCTGGAGAAGAGCTTTATCTTCGACAAGTTCTATCGCGGCACCGGGCAACGCTATCAGGTGCATGGAACCGGAATGGGATTGGCGATCGCCAAGGCGATCGTAGAGGCGCATGGCGGGACCATCAGTGTGACCAGCCAGGTTGGGCATGGTTCAGTGTTTTCCTTCGAACTGCCTGTTCAGCCGCGCCTTTCTGGTCCCACACATGCCAATTGATTTTGGCGACAGGCATCGCGACCCGTCGGAACAGAATGTCGGCACCGCAATTTTGCCGGGTTCGACTCGCCGATGGGCTGCTGGTATTCTGGAGTTTCAACCGCACGTGGGCTGCGCGAATTCAGGTTCACGGCGTACTTCGACGAATCCAAGGAGAGATACATGCAACGCAAAGCAAGCGCTATCTGGCAGGGCACGCTGAAAGAAGGGAAGGTACGATTTCAACGGAGAGCGGAGTACTGAAAGATACTGCCTATTCCTTCCATACCCGGTTTGAAGATGGCAAAGGGACCAACCCGGAAGAGTTGATTGCCGCAGCCCACGCAGGCTGCTTCACGATGGCCCTCAGCGGCCAGTTGACCAAAGCGAATTTGACGCCGGAGTCATTGGAAACCACTGCGGAACTAACGCTGGAGATGTTGCAGACAGGTCCGACGGTGACAAAAATTCATCTGACGACTCGCGCCAAAGTTCCAGGAGCGAGCAAAGAAGCATTTGCAACCGCAGCGAATGAGGCGAAGGTCAACTGTCCGATCTCGCGCCTGCTGAAGGCGGCGGAAATCACGCTGGATGCGCAATTGGCCTGAGTGTGGCATTTGCCGAGCTGCGCGGTTGGGTTAACTGTGCGCGCGGATATAATCCCGCAGTTGTTGATGCACCTTCAGGGCTTGCTGCGCGCCGCCATCCAGCAGGCCGATCCACCCCTTCACCGGCTCTTCTGTATCTGCGGTGGTCAACAGATATCCGGATTGCAACACGATTTCCAGCGCGTTGCTCAGGTCGTGCATCAGTCGGCGGATCTCCGTAGAAAGCTCGGGAGGGATACTAGCAGGATTGGCCGGTGAATGGTTCGTCATGCAGCAGCCTTTCGTTGTGGGATGGTCTGGTTTTGCACGGCACGTCGTAAAGACACACTGAACCAGAAGCGAAATCCCAGAATACTCGCGTGCGAGACGATTGCAAATTGCGTCTGCCGCGGGCGCGCAATTCCCCGAGGAGAATTTCTTTCAGGCCGAAATGTTGACAGCATCTTCTGTCTTTGTAACAGTAAGGACTGCCGCTGATTTCCCGGCGGCCAGCTAGCCTCTGGAACATCGGCCGAAGTGGCGGAATTGGCAGACGCGCATGGTTCAGGTCCATGTACTCGCAAGGGTGTGGGGGTTCGAGTCCCTTCTTCGGCACCAATGAAAACCTTATACGCAATGGAATGAGCGGCTCACCGAGCTGCTCTTTTTATTTAGGTGTCTCTGAAGCTGATTGGCGCTGCGTTTAATGGCCGGGTTGCAATATCTGCAGCACGCCACGGCGTGCTCGGACGAAGAGTTGGCGTGGAGCTGGCTGGAATATCCATACTGGCAGTATTTTTGCGGGAAGACATATTTCCAGCAAGCGCTGCGCGAGATTGGACAAGTTACCAGCAGAGCCACGCGGAACACCGAACCTCCCACGATTCCAAGGAGGAGCCGCAGAGCGAGAAAACAGAATCCCCGCAGATGCGTCTTATATATATAAGATAAGCATTTCCTTGCTATACCGGACCGCTCGCATCTTTAGTTTGTGCATAACAGGATCCAGGAGGAATTCCCCGTGGCCAATGCCAAGACTGCAAAGTCACCTCGAACCAGGAAATCAATCCCATCGAAACAGGAGAATGCGATCGTGAGCGATCGCGCCACCATAAGCGCCGATGCATTGAAGCGCTCATTTCTCGATCATCTTTACTACACCATGGGGAAGTACCCTGCTGTCGCCAATCAGCACGATCTCTACATGGCGCTCTCCCATGTGGTGCGCGATCGCATGATGGAGCGATGGATCAATACCGTACAGAGCTACAGGCAGAAGGACATTCGCGTCGTCTGTTACTTGTCCGCGGAGTTTCTGCTTGGGAAACACCTTGCCAACAATCTCAACAAGCTCGACATCCTGGAACCGACCCGTCAAGCCATTTCTGAATTAGGATTCGACCTGAAGCAGTTGGTCGAGACTGAGCCCGAGCCTGGCTTGGGAAATGGTGGCCTGGGGCGATTGGCTGCATGCTACATGGATTCTCTCGCCACCTTGAATATACCCGCCATCGGCTATGGCATCCGCTATGAGTTCGGCATGTTTCAGCAGGTCATTGAAGACGGCTGGCAGGTCGAACGTACCGATAAATGGCTTCAGTTGGGCAATCCATGGGAAATTCCATCCACCGACTGCATGATGGAGGTGCAGTTTGGCGGGCACACGGAGCCATATTACGATCAACGGGGCCGCTACCGTGTCTGTTGGGTTCCGGACTATGTCGTCAACGGGATCCCTTATGACACCCCCATTCTTGGATTTCGCACTAACATGGCCAACCGTCTGCGACTGTGGAAGGCGCAAGCGGCGGAGTCCTTCGACTTTAGACGATTCAATGTAGGAGACTACTTCGGAGCTGTCGATAAGAAAGTCGAATCGGAAACCATCACCAGCGTCTTGTATCCAAGCGATGAAAAGACACAGGGCAAGCAACTGCGCCTGGAACAACAGTATTTCTTCGTTTCCTGCTCGCTGCAAGACATGATTCGGATCCACAAGCTCCGCGGCCGCAGCCTGGAGGATTTCGATACGCAATGGGCCATCCAGATGAACGACACGCATCCTTCGATCGGCGTTGCCGAACTGATGCGCCTCTTCGTCGATGTATACGACATGGATTGGGAACCGGCCTGGGAGATTACCCGGAAGACCTTCGGGTTCACCAACCATACCCTTTTGAGCGAAGCCTTGGAGCGCTGGCCAATATGGCTGTTTGGGAAACTCCTCCCACGACACCTGGAGATCATTTACGAGATCAACCGCCGTTTTCTATCGGACGTCAGAGCCGTCTATCCGAAAGACGACGCGCGGGCAGCCAGAATGTCGCTGATCGACGAGAGTGGAGAGCGCTATGTGCGCATGGCGCATTTGGCAGTTGTGGGCAGTAATGCCGTCAATGGAGTCTCGGAATTGCATACTCGCCTGCTGGAAGAGGAACTCTTCCACGATTTCTACCGGTTATGGCCGGAGCGCTTCAGCAACAAGACGAATGGAGTTACTCCCCGGCGATGGCTGCTGCTGAGCAATCCGCAACTATCCAGCTTGATCACGGAGCATATTGGATCCAAGTGGCCGACCGATCTAAAGGAGCTGCGAAAGCTGGAACCTTATGCCAACGACCAGCGGTTTCTGAGCCGCTGGAATGAGACGCGGGAAGAGGTGAAGAGGGACCTGGCCTCCTATATTTCCGAGACAACCGGCATCTCGGTCGATCCAGCATCCATGTTCGATATTCAGGTAAAGCGAATTCACGAGTACAAGCGCCAGCATCTAAATGTCCTCCACATTCTGACACTCTACAATCGCATACTGCGGAACCCCGGCCTTTCCATTCCTGCGCGCACATTCATCTTTGGGGGGAAGGCCGCTCCTAGCTATCGCATGGCCAAGCTGATGATCAAACTGGTCCATTCTGTCGCGGATGTAGTGAACAACGATTCGAACGTTGCAGGCCGGCTGAAGATTGTTTTTCTGCCGGACTACAGTGTTTCCCTGGGGCAGCGGATTTATCCGGCAGCGGACCTGTCCGAACAGATTTCGACCGCAGGGAAGGAAGCCTCAGGAACCGGCTGCATGAAATTCGCGATGAATGGCGCTTTGACCATTGGTACTCTCGACGGCGCGAACATCGAGATCCGCGATGAGGTGGGAGCGGACAATTTCTTCCTCTTTGGGTTGACAGCGGAGCAGGTGGAACAGCTCAAGGCTAACGGATATACCCCGCGTCAGTACTACGAGAACGATCAAGAGCTTCGTGAAGTTCTCGATCAGATCGCCTCCGGATTGCTTTCGCGCAACGACATCTCGCTATTTCGCCCTCTCATCGATTCCCTCCTCGATCGCGATGAGTACATGCTGCTGGCGGATTATCGCTCCTACGTCGACTGCCAGGACCGCGTCGGTCAGGTCTTTCTAAATCGACAGCGATGGAACCGGATGTCTATAATGAACGTGGCCCGCATAGGAAAATTCTCCTCGGATCGCGCAATTCGCGAATACTGCACCGACATTTGGAAAACCGCATCTATTGAAGTACGCCCATTCCCCCGATAGGGCAGTCGCGTCCCAGAGTGGCGGGAAGGGCGATTCTCTAGTAATTTATTTTGGCAGATGGCACGTTCAGCAGCGATTTCATAGGATGGCTCATGTACCGATTTGTAAGGTTGATGGCAGTGGCGTTCCTTTTCCTTGGACTGGAGCGCGCCTACGCAGTCCCAAGCTTTGCCCGTCAGACAGGGCTTTCCTGCAATGTTTGTCACACCAACCCTCCGGAATTGACCGCCTTCGGGCGCAATTTCAAGCTGCGAGGCTATGTGCTGACGGACATGACAGCGAAGGACAAGGTGGGGAACTCGAGAGACCTGCTTCTCTCCAAGTACATTCCGCTGTCGGCCATGATGCTGCTCTCCAATACATCGTTCCAGGCAAATCAGCCGGGCACGCAAAATAACTCTGCGGGTTTTCCGCAACAATTGAGCATTTTTCTTGCGGGCGGATATGCCTCGCACTTTGGCGGTCTGGCGCAGTTTACCTACACGCACGCCGATGATCACTTTGGCATGGACAACACCGATCTGCGGTATGCCAATCAGGGAAAGCTCGCCGGAAAGGACTGGGAGTACGGCATCACGATCAACAACAATCCCACTGTGGAAGATTTGTGGAACAGCACACCCGCCTGGGGATTTCCGTGGATCTCGACTTCTTCCGGTGTTGACCCGCTCGCCTCTCCCATCATCAACGGCAATCTTGGGCAGGATGTCGCGGGAGTGGGCGGCTTCGGCATGTGGGATAACCATCTGTACGCGGATGTTGCAGCGTATCGCTCGGAGCACGCTGGCGCATCAACGCCTATCACCGGGACCGGCCAGGCATACAACATCTCGGGAGTGGCTCCCTATTGGAGAGCGGCGTGGCAACAGACCTGGGGCAGCAATTATCTTGAGGTGGGGACCTATGGGATCTATGTCAAGTCCTTTCCCAATGCCGTTTCCGGCCCGGAAGACACATATCTGGACCCTTCTTTGGATTTCCAGTACGAGCGCCCCTTTGGCCCCAACCTGCTGGACATTCATGGGACCTATATCCATGAAAATTCGAATTTGGACGCCACTTACCTTGCAGGCGGAGCAAGCGTCAAATCCAACCACCTGAACACTTTCAAACTGGACAGCACCTACCACTGGGCCAGTAAATACAGCGCGACTGGGGCCCTGTTCTCCACCACCGGCAACGGCGATGCGCTGCTCTATGCGCCCGCGCCGCTGACCGGCAGCGAGAACGGCAATCCCGACACCAGCGGTTACATTGCGCAGTTCGGCTACTGGCCGGTACAAAACATTGACATCGATGCCAATTACTCCGGATATTTCAAGTTCAATGGCGCCAGCAGCAATTACGACGGCGCGCAGCGGAACGCATCCGACAACAACACCGTGTATCTGGCTTTGTGGCTTATTTTTTAGGAGAGAAGCATGGAGCAGCAGGAAGAGATCCAGAAAATTGTTTCCAATAAAGACGTCATCGTCATCGATCGCCGCTCTTTCTTTGGAGTTCTGCTTGGCATCGGTAGCGCGGGCATGGGCGCGCTGCTGGCAGTTCCCGTTCTTCGCTATGTTTTATATCCGCTCTATGCAAAATCCAAGAGCACATGGTCTCCCATAGGCTCCATGGATGAGTTTTCCAATCTGTCGCAGCCGATCCTGAAACACCTCACCCTCAAGCAGGTGGATGGGTGGCGCGAGGTCGATTCCTCCCTGACCGTTTACGTGACCAAGGGCGCGGATGGAGCGCTTACTGTGCTCTCCGACATCTGCCCTCATCTGGGGTGCGCCGTGGCCTGGCAGAAAGCCCAGGATAAGTTTTTCTGCCCCTGCCATGGAAGTGTTTTTAAGCCCAATGGAAAGCATGTTTCCGGCCCGGCGCCACGCGGGATGGATCCGCTGCCGCACAAAATCGTGGACGGAAAGCTCATGGTGAAGTTCGAGTATTTCCGTGAGAATGTTCCCAACCGTGAAGTGTTAAGCTAGGTGACCTTGTGGATGAACCAGTGAAGGCCGATGTCCCGCAGAAGAAGATGCCAGCCCGTTTCTATAGCTGGTTCAACAAACGCACTGGCATACGCAACATCATGCGCGCATCTTTGGATGAGCCCGTTCATGGCGGCGCGCGCTGGGCCTATATATTCGGTTCCGGCCTGCTCTTCATCTTTATCTCCCAGGTAATTACGGGTCTGTGCCTGGCGCTCTACTATGTTCCCTCGGCGGAGTCGGCGCACACCAGCGTGGCTTACATTACCAAAGAGGTGGCCGCCGGCGATTTTTTACGCAGCCTGCATTACTACGGCAGCAGCGCGATGATCGTCGTGCTGCTGCTGCACTTTCTACAGACCTTCATCTATGGGTCGTTCAAAGGCC
>JAJZDO010000224.1 GCA_021805955.1 Acidobacteriota bacterium | reverse complement strand
CGGCGGAGAGGAATCAGGCGGGATTGGGAGCGCGCGGCATTTGCCGGAGCGGGATGGTCTGTTGAATGCACTGTTGCTGGCCAACGTGATGGCCGACGAAAACAAGACGCTGGGACAGTTGGTTGCGAAATTGCAGCGGGAATATGGCGAGCATCACTATGACCGGATCGATCTGCACATTGACGATGAAACAAAAAACGCGGCCATCGCGCGCGCCCGGGCCGGAGTGAAGTTCTTTGCCGGAATGCCTGTGGACCGTGTTGAGACTGTTGATGGCATCAAATTTTTCCTGCGCAATCCACAGGCTGCAACGCTGCCGAATGCGGCGGAAAGCTGGCTGCTGCTGCGCGCCTCCGGGACGGAACCGCTGCTGCGGATTTATGCGGAATCCTGCTCTCCGGCCGCAGTCGGGCTTCTGCTGGACGCAGGCCGTGACTTTGCGCTGCAGTCAGGCGGTCCTCGATGAGAGTGGATCTGCGGGTTCGCGGCGTGCTGTTCGACATGGATGGCGTATTGATGAGTTCCATCGGCTCGGTAGAACGAAGCTGGCAGCGGTATGCCATCTCGCGCGGGCTCGACCCGGAGATGGCCATTCATATGGCGCACGGCCGGCGAGCCATCGAGACGGTGCGCGCCTTGCGCCCCGACCTGGACGATCAGGATGAGCTTCGAGTGATAGAAGACATGGAAGTGGAAGACAACGAAGGCCTGGTTGTCTTGCCGGGCGTGCGGGAGTTGCTGGCTGCGTTGCCGGAAGACTCCTGGGCTGTGGTTACTTCTGCAACTGAGCGGCTGGCGCGGAACCGCATGGCGCATGCCGGAATTCCCATTCCCAGGCATTTTGTTACTGCGGAAACGGTCACCCAGGGAAAGCCGCACCCAGAGCCGTACCGGCATGGGGCAGCGTTGCTGGGTGCCGCGCCTGGGGAATGCCTAGTGGTGGAAGATGCGCCCGCCGGAGTCGCGTCGGGAAAGGCGGCTGGCTGTCCGGTGCTGGCAGTGCTGAGTACCTACGCTCCGGAGACCCTGATGGCCGCAGACTGGCGGGTTCCCACCTTGACGGGTGTGCAGGCTACCTCGGAGCCGCCGGACCATGTCCTTTTGCGGTTCGAACCGCATGGCTGACCGTCCGGATTTGGTCTCCGGAACCTGAAAAGTCCTGCCCGAAGTCGGCGCACAGACACGTTGCACCAGCCCTATTTTTTCATCGAATGTTCTTTTTGGGTCTTCCGATGGGGAGTATGATGGATACGTCGGAGTTCTCAATGCCCCTTGAACGTCCGTCGCAGCGAGGCGTTGAGATTATGATTACTCGACTGCAACCCGCCATCCGAATCGGCTGCATTGCAGGCGATTCGAACATGAGATTCGAGAATGGCGTTCGCAGCACACTGCAATTTTGGTCAGCCTTTTCTGCCTGCGTAACTTCCAACCAAGGAATAACCAAGGAATAACCAAGGAAAGCTTCGAGGCGACCTTATGAATATGAAATGTGCCAATAAGGATTGCACCGCAGAATTGAAGTATCTGCGCGGCGGTCATCTGTTTTTAATGGAACGCCAGTCGAGTTTGCCCGGTCTGGCCACGCCCCTATACTCTGCGTCCTGTGCTAAAGCCTCAGAGTGCTCTTCTTTCGAGCCTCCTTCTGTGGCGACAAAAGCACGCGCCAAGCCAACGGTGACCATGCGGCGGTATTTCTGGTTGTGCGAACACTGCGCGCAGGTCTATACGATCCGTCGCTGGACGGAGAATGGAATCGAACTGACCGCTCGCTCCAAGCCGGTTCACGTCGCCACTGCGGTATCCCCGCTCGACTGGAACCTGCCGGGGCTGGTCGGTTAGGAAATCTCCGCTTTCAGCGCAACGGATCTTCCGCATCAATTTTCAGGATTTTTCCAGGTTTCTTCCGAGACTGGCGCTTGCGTCCGTCTCGCTTGCTTGCCAGCGTTCCAGGCTTTCACATATTTCCAGTGGACGTAGACGGAGTGGTTGAAGTGCAGCACCAGTCCCTCTGGCCCATCGAGAAATCCAAGCCGGAAGATGTAGTTCTTGAGGAACGTGGCGATCGGATTCAGGAACACATTCCAGGCGAACGCTCCGACGGTGGAACTTGTTTTACCCTTCTCGAAAAGTTCCCGTGTGCTGTGGGAGCTGTACCGATTCATGTGCTCCAGGTAAAGTTCGAGCTTCGGATACGCATAGTGCAGCAGGTCGTTTTTTAAGGTCCCTTTCGCGCCGGCATACTCGGGAGTTCCATGGGGTTCCGCGCCTGCCATACGTGCCGTGCCGCGCTTGAACAGACGCAGTTTGCGGTCTGGATAGAAGCCGCCATGGCGAATCCATCGACCTAGAAAAAGATTCAGTCGCGGCTGCCAGTAGGCTTCATAGCGTGGATTTTCCAGCACCTGCTGGATTTCTTTCGCCAACTCCGGCGGGATCACTTCATCGGCATCCAGCAGATAGATCCAGTCGCTGGTGCAGGCGTCGATGGCAAGGCTCTTTTGCGCGTTGAACCCGCGAAAATCCCGGTTGAAAGAATGCTTGGCGCCGTAGGAGCGGGCAATCTCCGGAGTGCGATCGACAGATCCCGAATCGACAATGACAATTTCATCCACCCAGCGAATGCTATCGAGCGTCCGGGGCAGGTTCGCCTCTTCATTGCGGGCGATCATGGCGACGGAAAGTGTGGCGCGCATAGGGATGAGTGTAGAGCATTTTCCTCATCTGAGGCGATCGCGTGTGCCGCGTTAAACTTCGCGGAAAGCGGGAGAGAGAGTCTCCCATTGTGCATTCGCCATCAGGGAGTACGTGGCGATCTGCTGGGCGTATGTTTCCGCGATATTCCTTCCCGCATAGAAATCGCGGTACCAGTCCGCCGTCATTTCCAGAGCAGCGGAAAGATCGAGAACCGGGACCCATGACAATTCCACTGCCGCCTTGGAACAGTCCAGCGTGAGCATCTGGGTCTCTTGCGGATAATAGCCGCCTTGCAGGTCCCATTTCGCTTCCGCGCCCCATGCCGCGGCAAGTTTCTCGACGATCCACTGGACTGGCCGGACATCGGCGGGATCGGGCCCAAAGTTCCAAGCGCCGGCATACCGACCGGCATCTTCGTAGAGGCCCTGCGCCAGCAGCATGTAACCGCGCAAGACTTCCAGTACATACTGCCAGGGGCGCTTTGCCTGTGGATTGCGAAGCATGACGGGCCGGCCAGCCGCAAAGCTCCGCATCATGTCTGGGACCAGCCGGTCTTTCGCCCAGTCGCCGCCGCCGACCATATTTCCGGCCC
>JAJZDO010000072.1 GCA_021805955.1 Acidobacteriota bacterium | reverse complement strand
GATAGTCGAGATACCGCCGCGCGGACGGAACTCTCCGCGCACCGTTGCCCAGACGGGATTGCATGCCCGGACGACATCTTTCAATACCTGGTTGACGACGTTCTCCTGAAAGATTCCCAGATTGCGGTAGGAGAAGAGATATTCCTTGTAGGACTTCAGCTCCAAACATTTCTTCCGTGGCACATAACGCAAAACGATGTCGCCAAAGTCCGGCAGTCCGGTTTTTGGGCAGACGGACGTAAACTCCGGATCGTCGATGAGAATCTCATAGCCGGGAAACTGGTTCGGCCAGGTCTCGATTGCGGGGAACTTGTGATCGAGACCGGCCCGTGCATGATCTTCTGTATAGCGCGGAAGGCTTGGTTTGGCTGTCGAGGACATATACCGTGATTGTACGAAAATGGCGGCTCGAATTCTGCGCGATTGCCGCTGTACGTGCCGGATGCGGCTGAATCCAGATAGAATTTTCGACCCTCTCCCGACATATACCCTGCAAGATACCCGCTCGCCTGATGAATCGCGGACTCGGATTCCTCCGTCTTATATACTGATTCTTCTAAGAGATACCAAGATTCCAATATGGCCCCTGCATCTCCACAAGACCCGGCCCGCAAACGCCGTAAAATTTTGGCCTTTCTCGCCTTGGCTCTTCTCGTTGCAGCGTTGCTGCTGCACTACTTTACCCGCAGCGTCGTGAAGGTACGGATGGGCACGGCGCAACTCGGAGAACTGACCACCACGCTACCAACCAACGGCGTGGTAGAACCCATTCACAATTTTGCGGCGTACAGTCCCATGGCCGGGACGGTGAAAGCCGTCTATGTGCATGAGGGCGAAAAAGTCCAAGCAGGCCAACTCCTCGTCGCACTCGACGATTCCGAGGCCCGTTCGCAGGTTGCCGCGGCACGCGCGGCTGTACGCGGAGCACAGGCGGCACTGCAGGCACTGCAATACGGCGGTACGCGGAACCAGCAGATCGCATTGTCCGGAAATATCGGCAAGGCGAAAATGCAGCGCAACCAGGATGCAACTACCCTGGCCACGATGGAAAAATTGCAGCAACAAGGCGCCGCATCCGCCAGCGAAGTCGACGCAGCGCGCCGCGCCGTTGCCGCCGACGATGCAGCCTTGAGCGTCATGGGCCAGCAGCAGACGCAGAGTTTTGCCCCCATCGACCTGCAACATGCCACGGCGAATCTGGAGAATGCCCAGGCCGCATACGCATCGGCA
This sequence comes from Acidobacteriota bacterium, assembly GCA_021805955.1. The sequence continues at coordinate 2,061 of JAJZDO010000072.1, read as the reverse complement.
CTCGACACGCTCCAAAAGGAAAATGTGCGTGCCCCTTTCGCGGGAACTGTCTACTCCGTCTCTACGCGAACCAGCGATTTTGTTTCCGCGGGCTCCCAATTGCTCCAGTTGGCCAACTTGAAGCAGATTCAGGTGCACGCGTATTTCGACGAGCCGGAGATCGGAAGACTGGCTATCGGCCAGCCTGTAAAAATCGTCTGGGCTGCGCTTCCTGCGCGGGCCTGGCACGGGCGAGTGATTCGCACGCCGAGCACCATCATCACCTATGGCACCCGGAATGTAGGCGAAGCGCTGGTTTCTGTCGACGACGCGGACGAAACTCTGTTGCCAAATACCAATGTCACCATCACCGTTACCCTGCAAGACCTGCACAATGTGCTGCTGGTTCCGCGCGAAGCTCTGCGTATCGATGACGGTGGGCAGGATTATGTGTTTCGCGTTGTCGATGGCCATCTGAAGCGAACTCCGGTGAAAATTGGCGCCCTGAATCTGACCCAGGTCCAAATCGTTTCAGGTCTTGATGAAAATACCGTCGTCGCTCTCACCGCGACCGATGGTTCCACTCTATCCAGCGGCCTCGCTGTGCAGCGTGCGGAATAACCCATGGAATTTTTGGCTTCATCGCAATCGTTGCGTCGCGTCCTTGCCACCGCGGCATGGTCGGTTTGCGGCGCGATCTTCAGCCTGACCATGCAACCCGAACTGCTGGCGTCGCCAACCACCGCAAGCCCGAAAGTATACCCATCCATCCGCCGGGATTTAAAGACCGGACGCGCCAACGACGCCATTTCCCTGCTGCAACTGCGGCTCGCCAATCATTCCACCGATGCCGCCGCCCACGACCTGTTATGCCGCGTATATCTTCAGGAAGAACGATGGCCCGATGCGGAGCAGGAGTGCGAACAAGCGGTGCGGTTGGAACCGAATAACAGCAACTATCATCTATGGTTGGGACGCGCCTATGGCGGCGCTGCGGCGCATGCTTCCCTTCGAAGCGCGTATTCTCTGGCTAGAAAAGTCCATGCGGAATTTGAAACCGCGGTGCGGCTGGATCCAAAGAATCTTTCCGCATTGTCGGATCTTGGCGAATATGATGTCGACGTCCCGCGGCTCATCGGTGGCGGGCTGGAACACGCGCAACAGATCGCCCAGCAACTGGCGCCCCTCGACGCATCTCGCTGCTACGAATTGCAGGCGAAGATCGCCGAGAAAAACTCGGACTTTTCCGCCGCGGAGAAGGACTGGAAGCTGGCCATTCAGACTTCGCGCTATCCTGCGGAACAATGGATGAATCTGGCGGGCTTCTACGCAGACCGAAAAAACTTTTCCGCGATGCTGCAGGCGATTGAAAACGGCGTGGCGGCTGATCCTGCCAAAGGCATCGCTCTGGTCCAGGCCGCGACTTTGCTGATCCAGAACCATCAAAACATCCCGCGGGCGGAGCAGTTGTTGCAGCAGTATCTTGCCTCGTCGCAACAATCGGAAGACGCGCCTGCGTTTCAGGTGGATGTACAGTTGGGCAATTTGCTGGCATCGCAGGGTGATCGGGCAGACGCGCAGCGGGAATATGCGGCCGCGCGCGCATTGGCCAGCAACTATGCGCCCGCGCAACAGGCGACACGCGGAGCTTGATCCTGCCGTTTTCTATGCACAGAATGCAACCGGCTCAAATCTCGATGACGACACCCATTTAGAATCAGATGGGATGGGCAAGCGCCCGGTCGGATGCATGGGCCGTAACAGGAGCAATTGCAACTTGAAACGAATCCTCACAGTGCTGGCAACGGGATTTTTCCTGGCCGTGGCAGCCCATGCCCAGGCTCCTGGCGCCCAACTGCCGAATGCTCCCGCCGCGACAATCGTCTATTCCACTCCATCGCCGACGGATTCCACTTCGCCTGGATCGGCCGCCGAGAACGCAGCCGCTCCAGCCGGGGATGTGTCGCTCTACACGATCATCGATCTTGCCCTTCGTAACAGCAAGACCGTGCAGATTGCAGAAGCCGAACAACTGCATGCACGCGGAACATGGAACGAAACCCGCAACGCTTATCTCCCATT
>JAJZDO010000552.1 GCA_021805955.1 Acidobacteriota bacterium | reverse complement strand
GCTTGGATCGGCGCGATGATCTTCGTTCTTGCAGATATATAGCTCGCAACCAAGAATCGGCTTGACGTTTTTCTTTTTGGCAGCATCAAAGAAATGGACAGCGCCGTAGATGTTGCCGTGGTCGGTCATGGCCACCGATTTCTGGCCAATCTGCGCAACACGCTCGACCAGCTTGTCCACGTCGCAGGCGCCGTCCAGAAGGGAGTAATCCGTATGCAGATGGAGGTGGGTAAATTCAGCCATAATCAGAATTCATTGTAGGCGCTGCGCTCTGCTCGAAAGAGTGCGCACTCCGGAGCGATGCGAGGAAAAACCGGTACGAAACTCGTGCCGGCGCTCATCCTGCTGCTTCCTGTGCCGAAGAAAGATTGTCGGCGGCGCTACAGTGCGATGTCTTACCATCATTCTGGCTGGGAGGTCACAATGAAAATCGCTTGGTACGTCGTCGCTTTTTCTTTGCTCACCATGGGCACCATCTGGATTTTGCAGGGGGTGAATATCCTTCCTGGAAGTTTCATGACCGGTCAGATCGTCTGGGCAAAACGCGGTGCGATGGTGGCACTTGTCGGGCTGGCAACGCTCGTGTTCGCAAGGTGGAGCAGCAGCCGCGCTGCAGCCCGGAAGTCTGACAGATAAAACGAAAGCATCTCGACAAAGGAGTCTGCATCGATGCGAAAATTTGTTTTGTTCGTTCTGGCAGCCGCTTGCACAGTGCCTTCACTGAAGATGTCTGCCAAGGAAATTTCTGTCCATGCCCAATCCCCTGCCTCTGCACCTTCAGACGCCGCCTCTTCCTCGTCAACGGGATGCGACCTGATCATCCATGTGGACGGACTGCGCAATACGCATGGCAAGGTGAGCACGATCGTCTTCAACAGTCCATCCGGATGGCCGGAAAGCAAGGAAAAATCACAGCGGCATGGGTGGTCCGATATTGTGATGACGCCCACCGGTCCCGTATCCACAATGGACTGGAAGGGATTGCCGCCGGGCGATTACGCTGTCGCCGCCATTCACGACGAGAATGAAAATCACAAGCTCGACCGTAATTTTTTTGGCTTCCCGACGGAAGGATTCGGGTTTGCCAATAATCCTTCGGTCGGCCTGTCGGCGCCGTCCTATCAGAAATCAGTCGTGCATCTGGCCTGCCCGTCGACGGAGATCAAGATTCACATCCAGTACCGTTGATCGAAGCTTCCGCCAAAACGGACAAGAAGCAGGAGGCGCGACGGTTGCCACTGATCTGCTCAAATCTGCTCGACCACTCTGGCTGGCATGGCGGACCTGTCTGGCCTGGTCGCCCCAGTTGAACTCGCTGCGTTTGTTGGTCTCGTCGGTCTGGCTTGATTCGCAGGTTTATCCAGGCGGAAGCGCTGTACACTCGATTGCAACCGCCTGGACATCTCCTGGAGCAACTCTCCGCTGTTGCGAATGTGATGTACCGTGGAGGACGTCGCTTCCAGATACTGCGAATTTTCGGTCATCCTCTGCGTCACCTGCTGCATGAGGTTCTGCTGCTGGGCCATGGCATCCACCAGCGATGACATCGACTGCGCATACTCGGGCAATTTGCGTGAAACCGCCTGAAATTGTTCCCATGCCGCCTGCATCTGGCTCCGGCTGACTTCGGCATCCAATTTGCTTTGTTCCGAGATCGTGCGTGCGCTTTGCGTGGCCTCGCGCAGTCCAATCACCACCTGCTGAATCTCAGCCGCAAACTCGCGCGTACTTTCGCTGAGTCTTCGCACCTCCTGCGCGACCACGGCAAAGCTGCGTCCGGATTCGCCTGCCCGCGCTGCTTCAATGGAAGCGTTCAAGGCCAGCAGATTCGTCTGCCCTGCAATCCCTTCGATCATCTCCACAATTTTTCCAATGCGCTCGGTGGACTTTTCCAGCCGCTCCATCTCGGTTGCCGTCTGCTCCACGGATCCAACCAGCTTCTGGAGAGATGTGCTGGTGCTTTCAATTCGTCGCTGTGCATCTCCGGCGGCCTCGGACGACGCCTGCGCTTCTGCTGCGAGGGACTCACTCCGTTGGCTCACGCTGCCGGCCACCGATCCCATGCTCTGCACAAGTTGAACCACGCGCTGAGACTCCTCCTGCTGATGCTCGCGAATCTTCACCATTTCACTGGACGCGTCGGCCATCGTGACCGCCGCGCTTTGGATTGAATCAGAGACTTCGCCCGCCTGTGCAATTGCAGTGCGAATATGCTCCAGAAATTGAGCCACCCCGCGCCCTGCAACCCCTGCATCCTCCACTCGGGAAGGGTCAAGATCGATCTCTGTTGCTTCTTTTGCATTTACCCCAAGACTGGCCAACGCGATCGTACCAAGCATCTCCTGATGCAGGCCGAGCGCCATTTTGACCAGCACCACCGTCTCCACCACCACGTACGCGGCATGCACCACGACCATCATCGGCATGCCTGTATGTGGAAAGACATACAGCGGCACACCCACACTCTGGAGCCAGTAAAAGCCAACATGATGCAGCGCGATGACCGCCGCGCCAAAGACCACAGGACGCCAGTCACGGTAGTAAAGCAGGAACGCGAGAAGAGCAAAGATGCCGAAGTGTGTCTCGACGATGCCATGGGCCTGGTCGATCAGAAGCGCCGAATACAACATCAGCCCCGCAGCCATCGTCAGGCGCGAAGCTAAACTGCCTGGCCAGACGCGCGCCACCAGAGTCGCACCCGCACTGATTGATGTGCCTGCAATGGCCCAAAGCAGCCAAGTGCCGTGCAACCAGGCAAATCCAAATGAAGCAACCCACAGAAAAAACAGCACATAGGACATCAGCCGGTCTGCCTCAGCACCCAACCGCTGCGCATAATCCAAATTTTCTTCGACTATCTTACCCGCATCGCCACCAGACATCGCATCTTCCCTCATGTGGGAGTTCATCGGCGCTGGAAAGCAAAAGGCGAGGCGGTATACAGGTCAGGAACCGCTGGCATCCACAGGATGCTACATTGCTTCGCATCGCTGAACCATCAGGAATGCGCCTGTTTTTTAATAGGTGACGGATGTACTTACTCTGGTAACACAAGATTTCTTACTAAAGTTTTCTCCAAAGTAGTCGCAAGTATTATTATGATAGTTACACGTATCTTTGTGTTTCTTCGGCGTGCACGGTCAGGTGACAAATATGCATCCCGCATGCAAGGAGTGTGGCTCTCAAGCCACGCGCAGAACTCGACGCCGCACTACACTGATGCATCGCCTGCGTCATTTTTTTGGCTACTATCCCTGGGAGTGTATGGATTGCCAGGCACGATTCTTCAGGC
>JAJZDO010000297.1 GCA_021805955.1 Acidobacteriota bacterium | reverse complement strand
TTGCTGCTCCCGGCGCAAGCTGGATCGAATCCGGCTCGCGAGCGCCATTTTATCGCGCATCTCTCGGGCTCGCAGCTTATGCGACTCTAGAATTTCTCTATGTCGCAACGGAGAAAAGGCGCGCGCCCCGGCCAATCCCACCCTGTGGCGGGGATCGCCCAACCCGGCGACGCGCAGCTTAGTGCCCTGCAGCGCCGGGTAGTGGCATGCACGCTGTGTCCGCGGCTGCGCGAGCATTGCACGCACGTTGCGGAGGTCCGCCGCCGCGCTTACGCAGAACAGGTCTACTGGGGCCTGCCGGTCCCCTCCTTCGGCGATCCGCAGGCGCGTGTGCTGGCTCTGGGGCTGGCTCCAGGAGCGCACGGCTCCAATCGCACGGGACGGCCCTTCACCGGCGACGGTTCGGGCAACTTTCTCTATCTGGTGCTGCATGACGCCGGCTTCGCGTCGCAACCGCACGCAATCGCGCGGGACGATGGCATGACGCTGCGCGGGCTCTGGATCACATCAGTCGCGCGCTGTGCGCCGCCCGGCAACAAACCCTCGACGGAGGAACTGCGCAACTGCGCTCCGTTCCTCGATGAAGAGATTGCAGCCCTCAAAAACCTTCGCGTCATCGTGTGCCTGGGAAAGATCGCCTTCGATGGATGCGTGGCGCATTGCATACGCACCGGACGGCTTTCCAGCCGCAAAGATTTAGTATTTCGCCACGGCGCGGAGTACAAAGTTGGCGGGCTGCATCTGCTGGCGACGTATCATCCCTCCCTGCAGAACACCAACACGGGCCGGCTGACGGCAGACATGCTGCTGCGGATTTTTCTCCGCGCGCGGGAGCTGGCAAATCTGTAGGAGCCGCTAGCGCGAACCGTGCAGGTCCGCCAGCAGCGTAATGGTGAACATGGGCGTGAGCTGCGCCGGATAGTTTTTACGCCGCACCGTGAACGCTGTGCCTGCGCCCCACGTCACTTCGAACTTACCTTTCCGCGGGCCCGTGATCTCCAGCTCCGGTATCAGGCTGATGTAGGAATAGGTGGGTGTGGTGGCGCGGCCGAAAAGCAGGCTGCGTCCGAACTGACGTTCAGCGATGTACTCGACCAGGTAGCCAAAACCCCGTTTTGGCACCAGCACATGCTCCAGTGCGGCAGAACTGGAGAGAATATTGCCGTCTACAACGCGAAATTTCTCACCCGCCGGAACGCTGCTAATGCTGTTATCAAAGCTGTAGGGTCCGGTCACCGTGACGGGATTTTCGATCACGTCGCTCTCCTGCACATACAGCTCAAAAGGACGAAACTGTTTGCGCAGCAGCAGACTAATCTGCTCGTTCCATTCCCCGGTTCCGAATTGATCGGATCCAAAAAGATTCTGCTGCAGCCCCTGATACTTTCCGGTGGGAACGTTCTCCGCAAACACCACGCCCGTCGAAGGCCGTGAGAAAAAACGCGTACGATCCTCTTCTTTCGTGGCCTGCCACTTCATCTGCAGAATTGTGTCGCCATAGCCGGAGCTGCTCGCATGTTCGGGGTCGGAGGGATTCGGGTTCGCGTTGCGGACAAAGACCAGCGGCGCATAGACATCAAATTCAAAGTTCTTCCCGATCCCCAGAGCCACCTTGAACGGCGCATTTACGGTATGGGAACCGCGCGTCCGGTAGTCGAAATAATATGGCTCGACGTAGAACGATCCGCCCGGTTCGACGTCTGCGGTGCCGGTGTAAAAGGGGCCGCTGGTATTGCCCACCCAGCGCTCCTCCAGCGATGGAACCGCCGGCGATGGCGCCGAAGAGAGACTGGCGGCATGCGCCGCACCTGCAGGGAGAAGCGCCAGAGACATAGCGAGCAAACCCGATAAATGGTTCCGGCCCCTCATGCGGCTATGACACATGCGAGGAAATCGCGGTCGAATTGCGGCGCATCTATAGTAGGCGTCTTAAATGGGGAGGGGAAAGGCACCTCTTTAACCCTACCATCACGATTCATCAATGAAAACAGCGCTACGCTCCGATGCGCAGCACGGGCGTCGACGGCTCCGGCAGCTGCGATTACGAACAATTCTCTTGCCCGGAATCGGTCCACCGTAAACGTCTGAGAGCAAAAAAGCGCAAAGGTCCAATCGACGTTCTTATGATCGGACCCTTGCACGGGTTGCGGCTATTTGATGCCGATATTGACGGATACGATAAATTCTCTGGGGGCTCCTGGATCGACAAGCGTGTAACCACCAAAGCTCGTCCCAAAGTATCCACCGCTGGTGATGTAGGCCGTTGGATTGTATTTCTTATTTAGCAGATTTTCGACGCCGAATGAGAGCTGGACCGGGGTCTCGGACATGCGGGAAGGTGCATTATGAAAAACATGCCCCAGCCCGTTGAGCGTGCCGTCCATATTGAAGTTGACCACGCCGTAACCCGGAACCGACTGGGTTGTGGGCGCAGCGACCAAGTTGCTGAACAGATATCTCTGCCCCACGTACTGCCACCAGACACCTGGGGTGACCTGAAAAGCCTTGCTGCTTGTCTCTGCATAGGTCGTCACGCCCAGGTTCGTCGTGTATTTCGGAGAATTCGATATAGGATAGCTGCCGTAATTCAATGAAGATCCACTGGGTACATACGACAGGAAATAGTCATGCTGAATAATTCCATTTCCGTGGATTTGCAAATGCCTCCCTGGAGCATCGTCGAAGTTGACAGAGACACCGTTGTAAACGCTGGACGCCAGAGCAATCGAGGCAGGCGTACTCTGCTGCGCAACCTGAGTAACAACGTTGACATTGCTCAATTTGTCGTGAAAATACGTTGCGTCCAGCGAGCATGAACCCATGAATGCTGCCGGACATTTTGTAACCAGGAAACCAAATTCCTTGTTATCGCTTTTGACGGCCTTCAACAGTGCTATATCCACGCCCTTTGTCGGAAGGTTGGCGCCAAAGGCCGAATCCGTGGGATTCGCATAAGTTATTGCGTAATTACCATGCAGCATAAACCAGTCAATAACACGGTACTGAGCCCCTACGGACGGAGATAGCTTCAGGAAATTCTTGCTCGCATCCGGAGCCTGTTCCGGATCATTTCCCGGAGGAGCTCCCGGGAAATCCACGAGCCCGGTATTGAAATATTGCGTGCGGAATAGCTGTTCGGCCAGACCGGGCGTTACGATCAGCCTCTTCCTGAGCAGGTCGATACGGTCCTGAACAAACAGAAATCCGTAGTCGTTGTAAAGGTGATCGCTATTGAAAAACGCTGGGTTGTTCTTGCTGGTTCCCAGCGCCTGGGCCCGCTCTGGCTGCCGGG
>JAJZDO010001098.1 GCA_021805955.1 Acidobacteriota bacterium | reverse complement strand
TTGCGCCTCCGCAGTGCGCCGCGTCTGGCCGGGAGAGTTTGTGGATGGTCACGCTTGGGGTTGGGTTGGGGCTGCCGCTCTCGTTGGGCGCGGGCAAGCTGATGCAGTCGCAACTCTACAAGTTGAGCTGGCACGATCCGCTGGCGATGGTGGGCGCACTGTTCACGGTGCTGATCGTTGCGGCGCTGGCATCGTGGCTGCCAGCTCGACGCGCGGCATACGTCGATCCCATGCAGGCGCTACGAGCAGAGTAGCTCGCCCCTTTCGACAGACCCCTTGACGATCTACACTATATGATGTAGATAATCATGGTATGGGAAAACCAAGCGACCTCGTGCAAGGCACGCTCGACCTTCTGATTCTCAAAACGCTCAACATTGAACCCAAGCATGGCTGGGCCATTGCCAAACGCATCCAGCAGATATCGGGCGAAGTCTTGCAGGTACAGCAGGGGTCCCTGTACCCGGCCCTGCATCGGTTGGAACAACAAGGCTGGATCAAAGCGAAATGGGCCGAGACCGAGACTGGCCGGCAGGCCAAATTCTATTCCTTGACAGCGCCCGGACGCGCCCAGCTCCACAAAGAAACCGCCAACTGGAACCGGCTCTCGGAAGCCATCAATCTGATCGTGCAGGGAGCATAAGGTAGGAATTCGCCATGCGCTGGCCTCACAAATTGCTGATGCAAATACGAACGCTCTTCCGCCGCAAGCACGCTGACGCGCGATTGGATGCGGAGATACAGTTTCATCTCGACCAGCAGATTGCCGAGTACATTGCTGCCGGAATGTCTCCGAAAGAAGCCCGACACGCTGCCATGCGCGCCTTTGGCAACCCGACACTCATCCGTGAACAGACGCATAAATTATGGGGCTGGACGCCGGTCGAACGGCTATTGCAGGACATACGCTACGGACTTCGTCAACTCATTCGCAATCCGGGATTCACCGTCGTAGCCGTGACCACGTTAGCCGTCGGTATCGGCGTCAATACAACGATTTTCAGCGCCGTCAGCGCAATCCTCCTCCGAAAGCCTCCGGTGAAAGCCCCTGATACCCTGTGCGCGGTTTCCTCCAAAATTTTCGGCGGCGATGACCTGATTCGCGCCTCTGCTCCCGACTTCAAATCGTGGCAAAAGCAGAACGACGTCTTCAAGCAGATGACCGCGGTCGAAACCGGGCGTTCGTTTACTCTCACCGGTAAGTTTCGCCCTGAATCGGTAGAGGGGAACCGCGTTGCGCCGGATTTCTTCTCTGTCATTGGTGTTATGCCCGCTATCGGTCGCCCTTTTTTGCCGTCCGAGAGTCAATCAGGAAGGAATCATGAGGTGATCTTGAGCGCCTCGCTATGGCAGGAACATTACGCCGGCGACCCGCGCGCGTTAGGGCACGATCTTGAGATCGACGGAGAGCTATACAGAATCGTCGGCATCATGCCTCCGTTTGCCGGCGTGTCGCCAGAGTCCTATCCGCAACTCTGGACGCCGCTGGTTTTCAGCCCTGAGGATCTGAGCCCTCCGGCGCGCGCCAACCACTACATCAACCTTGTCCTGGGCCGTCTCAAACCGGGTCTTACAGTTCAACAGGCCCAGGCAGAAATGGATTCCGTCGCGAAACAGTTGGCACAACGCCACCCCGCGACCAATAGAAACTGGGGCGTAACGGTTCTTAGACTCCAGGAATACAACGTACGGTCCGAAGACGTGCGCAATGCCATGATGCTGATCATGAGTGCAGTGGGCCTGGTGTTGCTGATTGCCTGTGCCAACGTGGCAGGATTGCTGCTTGCGCGGGGAGCCTGCCGCAGTCATGAATTCGCCGTTCGATCGGCACTCGGCGCGAGCCGTGGGCGAATTTTGCGGCAGATGCTCACAGAAAGCCTGCTGATTGGTGTATCCAGCAGCGTGGCTGGTCTGTTGATTTCCCTGTGCGGCATTCGGCTTCTCCGGGCAGGCTTCGATTTCAATCGATATGGGCAGCGGATCGCGGCGGGCCTCCGCATCGATGCGCCAACACTTCTCTTCATGTTGGGCATCACGCTTTTAACCACCATACTTTTCGGACTTCTACCTTCTATTCGATCCTCGAAAGCACCTCCGCGCGCCGCCCTCAGTCAGACGGACCGCACCGCATCGGCCGCCAAAGGATCCAGCCAACTCCGAAGGCTCTTCGTTGTCGCTGAAGTCGCCACGGCCGTAATTCTGTTAACGGCGGCGGGGGTGGTCATGCGTCAACTCCTGCGCGAACTGAACGAGCCTAACGGCTTCAATCCGCAACACCTCCTGATCGCCAGCTTGGATGTGAGCAGTCCTCGATACAAGCTCCAAAACGCGCGGATCGCCCTCTATGAACAGGCAGTGCAAAAAGTTCGGAACCTTCCCGGAGTTGAAGGTGCTGCCATGGATTCCTGCGTACCGATGGGTTGCTTCTTTAGTCTTCCATTCGATCTTGTGGGACACGCGGCGCAGCCTTCGTCGGCACGGCCATCGGCGAACTTCTCTGTTGTCGGACCCCAATATTTCCGCACCATGCAAATTCCGCTTTGGAAAGGGCGCGGGTTTTCGGATGAGGATAACGTCGAGCAACCCGTTGTGGCCGTGGTCAATCGGGAATTTGCGCGGCGCTTTTTCCCGAACGAAGATGTCATCGGCAATCAGATTGAAGTAAAGGACGGCAATCACAAGCGGGCGCAGATTGTCGGCGTCGTGGGCAATGTGAATAGTGTCGCTGGACAGCTCCATCCGCCACCGCAGATCTATGAGTGCTACCTGCAAATTCCTGTTAAGGCATTTTCCAGCATGGCATTGGTAGTGCGCTCGCGCATCCCGACTGCAGGGCTTGCTCCCACGCTCCGCCGCGCGGTGTGGTCTGTCGATAACGCGCAGGCAATCGAAATTCGCACCATGGGGGATTTGGTTAACGACAATATCGGCGGCGACAGACTCGTGACTGGGTTGATGGGACTCTTTGCCGGTTTCGCGCTCGGGCTGGCAGGGCTGGGCATTTACGGCGTGATCGCCTATTCCGTTGCACAGCGGACGCGCGAGATTGGAATTCGATTGGCTTTTGGCGCGAAAAAGAGAGATGTGCTCGGCCTGGTATTGCGGGAAGGCGGCGTCCTTATCGGGATTGGATGCACAGTTGGCACCCTTGCCGGTCTGTTACTGCCAAAACTCATCCGGGGAATCCTCAGCGGATTCGCACCGCAGGGTCCGCTTGCCGTCCTTGCAGCAACGGCAATTGTCCTCGTCGTTTCTTGGCTCGCCACTGCCATCCCCATTGGATGCACAGTTG
>JAJZDO010000222.1 GCA_021805955.1 Acidobacteriota bacterium | reverse complement strand
TCCGCCCGAGCATTGGCCGCAGCGTAGCGGGACATCTCCATCGCCACCTGCATGGACTCATCGCGCAACTGTACAACAGGTTGCGAAAACCATCGGTCGATGGAACGATTCATCAATAAATAGTTGAAAAACAGCATGAAGAATGCGGGCGCTACCGACAGCAGCAACGCACCTAACAGCATTCGAGTGCGCAGCCGCGAACCTAGCACCCTGCTTTGCCCACTGGCGTACAGCTTCAGGATGTTCCGCAGCAGAAGGACAACCAGCGTCAGGAATAAAAGAAAGCTGAGCCCGGAAAGTGCAGTGAAAAGCAAGATCGAGCCATTATTATCCGGCGATAGAAATTTGAGGTTAAAAGCATTTTCCGCCACCAGTAAAAGCAGAATCAGCAGGGCAAGCGAACCCAATATCACGACGGCCGTTCGTCGACTGCTGGCTGTTCCCATCTCGGTTCGCTCTCTCCAAGTGATTATAGGAGCGGAGATGGATCGCGCGATGCCTTTTTCAGTTGGGGCGCTTCCGCCTGTTTACCTAAGGGCTAACAGCAACCGCACCCTACTGCCAGTTCGCCAATCCGCCTTAACTTACACCCAACCCCTGGCACATGATCGCGACCGCCGGATTGGGGAATATACTGACTGATATCTTCAGGAAAAGCCATGGAAGCGATCGATCCAAACCATATATCCAGCATATCTAGCATTCTCCGGCGCGCCATTTTGGACTGCCTTGCGACCAATCAACCCAGTCCGACATCTGCCTACGAACCGCAGCAGATTTTCGCTTCCCCGGAAGCTGCCGCCCTCAAGCAGGAGATGGTGCGGGCGGGCCGGAAGCTCTGGGAGCGGCAATATGTGGACGGAAATGGCGGCAATATTTCCGTCCGCATTTCCCCGCGCTATGTTCTCTGCACCCCCACGCTTTGCAGCAAGGGCGACCTTTGCGTCGAGGACATTTCCCTGGTCGACCTCGACAACGATCAGATCTGCGGCGACCGCCCGCAGACCAGCGAAATTCTGCTGCATCTGGAGATTTACAAAGCTGTACCCAGCGCCAGGGCCGTCATTCACTGCCATCCTCCATACGCCACCGCGCATGCGGTCGCCGGGGTGGTGCCGCAGGGCAACCTGGTCCCCGAGCAGGAAGTATTCATCGGGCCGGTCGCGCTGGCGCCGTATGAAACTCCGGGAACCCGCGCCTTTGCGCAAACCGTCCTCCCCTACGTGAAAGACCACAACACGATTCTGCTGGCCAATCACGGCATCGTCTGCTGGGCCGACACGGTGACCCACGCGGAATGGTATGTCGAGGTGGTCGACACCTATTGCAAAACCGTCATGATCGCCTCGCAGCTGGCGCCCAGACTGAACCAGATTCCTCCGGATAAAATTGCCGATCTGCTCGCCATCAAGAAAAAACTGGGACTGCCGGACCCGCGGCTGGCCATCGGCGATGCGATGGATGCCGTGGATATCCCCACCCATCCTCCCGCCGACCCGCCGTCCAGCGCCTCCAACGCGAACCGTCCAGGCAAGCATGAAGTCGATCAGCTTGTCCGCCGCGTAACTTCAGAAGTCCTGGCCTTCCTCCAGCAAACCGCATGACCCACTCAGAAAAATTCGTTGCCGCGGATCTGGGAGCATCGAGCGGCCGGTTGATGGTGGGCCAGTGGAATGGCCGAACTTTCTCGCTCGATGAGCTGCACCGGTTTCCCAATGGCGGCATCCGCGTAGCTGGCAGCCTGTATTGGGATGTTTTGCGGATATGGTCTGAGATCCAAACCGGACTGACAAAATATCGCACGCGATTTGAGAAAGTGCCCGCCGCAATTGGAGTGGACGCGTGGGGAGTGGATTTCGCATTACTGGATCAACGCGGACGACTCCTCAGCAATCCGTATCACTATCGCGATTCGCGGACGGACAGCATTCCCGAGCATGTCTTCGAACGCATTGACAAACGGGAACTGTTCACAGCGACCGGTGTCCAAACGATGCAGATCAATACGCTGTTCCAGCTGTCCTCGATGGTGCGTAGCGCCGACCCTCAGTTGTACCTCGCCGAAACGTTGTTGATGATTCCGGATCTCTTCCATTACTTTCTTTGCGGCGCGCGGACCGTCGAACACTCTGAGGCGACAACAACCCAGATGTACGCCTCAGAGTGCGGCTGGGCACGGACATTCCTCGACGCCGTCGAGATTCCAGTCTCCATCCTGCCCGAGGTTATATTTCCCGGAACGCAGTTGGGTCCAATCCGGCCAGAAGTGTTGCGAGACACTGGCTTGAGCGGCGCGTTCCCTGTAGTTGCGGTCGCCTCGCACGACACAGCAAGCGCGGTGGCTGCCATTCCAAACATGGACGAGAGCAGCGCCTTCATCAGCAGCGGCACATGGAGTTTAATGGGCGTGGAGCGTCGTGAACCGGTCACCTCCGACCAGGCGTTTGCGCTGAACTTTACCAATGAAGGCGGGGCCGACGGGTCCATCTTGCTGCTGAAGAACATCACCGGACTTTGGATTCTGCAGGAATGCCAGCGCCACTGGAGCAGCGCGGGCCACTCTCACAGTTGGAGCGACATTACGGAGATGGCCGCTGCAGCGCCCGCATTCCAATGCATCGTCGATGTGGAGGCGAACGATCTCCACATGTCCGAAAATATGCCCAGCGCCATCGCGGCCTATTGCCGCCGCACCCTGCAGCCAGAACCGCAGACGATCGGCGCGATCGCGCGCTGCTGCTTTGAAAGTTTGAGCCTGCGGTACCGTTCCGTGCTGGATTCCCTGGAAGTCTTGACTGGACGCCGCCTCGAAACCATACGCGTCGTTGGCGGAGGTTGCCTCAACACGTTACTCTGCCAGATGACAGCCGACGCATGCAATCGCGTTGTCGTCAGCGGGCCGGCGGAGGCATCTGCGTTTGGCAATGTGATGCTGCAGGCAATTGCCACCGGCCATCTGCCGAGTGTGATGGCCGGACGCGCCGCAATCGCGGAGTCCGTCCAATGTAAGTCATATTACCCGCAAAGAACGGATGCCTGGGATGAGGCTTACGTCCGGATGAAACAAATGCAAGCTTGCGCATGAATTGGAAAAAAGGAGAACAGATGTCGACCTACGCACTGCCGATCCTGGAAATCCCGAAGCCTGTCGCAACCAACGAAGTATTGCTCATCGCCAGCGGAGATCTGCGCCAGTCCGCAAACGAAGTCTGCTGGCCCGCACAGGCACAGTTGGAAAAGAAGCTCACCGAGGCGTTCCAAGCGGAAGGCATCGATCTGCGCCGCGCCCACCCAT